>JANNFQ010000243.1:0-5450 GCA_031380045.1 Acidimicrobiaceae bacterium | reverse complement strand
CCCCCCCCCACCACCCCCGCCCACGCGCCCCCGCCCAGCGCCTGCACCGCCGACACCCCCCCCCCCCCCCCCACGCCCGAGAGCTTCGGCCAAGCCTTCGACACTGCGTTGTCGAAGGAGCCCGATGTCATCATGACGATGGCAGTGCCCGACGTGTTGGTCGGCGCCTCGCTGGCGAAGGCCAGGACACAGGGCGTCGTCACGATCTCGGTCGCAGATGTTCCAGCCGCCTCGGTGGCTGACGGATACGACGCCTACGTGTCGTATCGCATGCCGCTCATGCACCAGGTCAATGCGTACAACATCATCGCCGAGACCGGCGGTCAAGCCAACGTCCTGCTCATCAACGACTCGGCCTTCCCCAACCTGGTCGAGAGCAACGACCAGTTCGAACGGGTCATGGCAGAGTGCGGAGAGTGCACGGTCAACCGCATCGACTGGCAGATCACCGATGCCCTCGACCCTGTCAAGGCCGACACGGTCGTCACGGCAGCGCTGCAGTCGAACCCCGATGCCACGCATCTGGTCGTGCCGTATTCGATCGGCATGAGCTCGGTTGTCGAGGCCATCCGGAAGGCGGGCAAGACCGATCAGGTCAAGCTCGTCAGCAAGGACGGCGATCAGATCGGCTTGCAGACCGTGGCCAGCGGTGGCAGCTCGGCCAACGCGGGTGTGTCGCTCGAGTGGGTCGCCTACGCAGGTGTCGACGACGCCATCCGTGGCGTGACCGGCAACGATTTCCTCCCGCCGGAGGAGCTCGGTCTCGGCGTGCACCTGTTCGTCCCTGACAACACGCCGGCCGACGGACTGGCCGACTACGCGCCGTACGTCGACTTCAAGGCGAAGTATCTGGAGCTGTGGGGCGTCAGCTGACCGATCACTCGCAGGGGGACGCACGCCCGTGAGCACGATCGGCGAAGGTCGACCAGCGATGTCAGTGCGGCGTCTGCGCAAGGTGTACGGAGGAACCGTCGCCTTGGCAGACGTCGACATCGACGTGCGCGCTGGTGAGATCCACGGTCTGCTCGGCGAGAACGGTGCCGGGAAGTCGACGCTCGTCCGGCTGCTGGCCGGCGTCGAGGCGGCCGATGGGGGGTCGATCTCGTTCTTCGGTGACGAACTGCCGGCGCGGTTCTCTTCCGAGATCGTCGCCTCGCGCGGCGTGGTCTTCATCCACCAGAACCTCGGCCTCGTCGAGGATCTGTCGGTCGCTGAGAACATCGCGCTGGCGTCGGGCTACGCGCGGACCGGACCTTTCATCTCGTGGGCAGGCACCCGGGGCAATGCACATGATGCACTGCGCACGATGGGCATCGACATCGATCCCAACACGCGCGTGGGCGACCTGCCGATGTCGATGCGCTCGGTCACCGCCATCGCCCGAGCACTGATGCAGGACGTGCGGCTTCTGGTGCTCGACGAGCCGACGGCGACGCTGGGTGTTCACGAGGTGGACACGCTGTTCGGCATCTTGCGCCGGCTGCGCGACCAAGGCGTCGCGATCATCCTGATCACCCATCGCCTCGACGAGGTCATCGCCATCACCGATCGGGTGACAGTCCTGCGCGACGGCCGCGTCGCTGGCGTACGTTCGTCGGCCGACGTCAACGAGCGCGACCTGGTTCGGCTGATCGTCGGCAATGATCTGCCCGGACGACCCGAGCGCATGGTGAGCGCCGGCGCGCCGGTGGTGACCTTCGACGGTGTGTACGCCGATGCCACGGGACCGCTGACGTTCGAAGCGCGGGGTGGCGAGGTGCTCGGCATCACCGGTCTCAGCGGCGCTGGACACGCCGTCGTGCCCCAGGTTCTGTTCGGCCTGACCCCCGTCCGGCGAGGCACGATGATGCTCGACGGTCGGCCATTCGCCCCCCGGGGGCCCGCCGACGCGACCGACCGACAGTGTTCGCTCGTGCCCGCCGACCGATACGGCGAGGGCTCGGTGCCCGCCATGGATCTGCGTGAGAACCTGTACCTCAACCCTCGGTTGCCGTGGATGCAGGCCATCCGCCGGCGACGCGAGTCGCGGGAGGCGTCCGACCTGCTCGTCCAGTTCGATGTGCGGCCTCCCCAGCCCGCCGCCGAGTTCTCGACGCTCAGCGGTGGCAATGCGCAAAAGGTCGTACTCGCTCGCTGCCTGTCGTCGTCACCGCGGCTCCTCGTGCTCGAAGAGCCCACTGCTGCAGTCGACATCGGGGCTCGTGCCGAGATCCATCTGCGCATTCGCCAGATCGCAGAATCCGGACCGGCGGTCATCGTTGTCAGTTCCGACCTCGAGGAGATCGAACAGGTCTGCGACCGGGCAATCGTCATGGAACGCGGACGCATCCAAGGAACTCTGGAGGGCAGCACAGTGACCGCATCAGCCTTGTTGGAAGCGGCCTACGGGCTGCGCGGACATGAGTGACGCCGCGTTGGGATCAGCACCGGCCGAGGCCGATGAGGTCGTCGCCGGCGAAGCCGTCAGACCACGATCTCGCGAAGGCTTCTTCGGCATCCTGGGCAAGTACGGGCTCGCGTTTCTCGCCGTTGCATTGCTGATCTTCTTCTCGATCGCCGAGCCCGACAGCTTTGCGACCGTCGACAACTACCGGTCGATCCTCGACAACCAGACGATCGTCGTACTACTCGCCTTTGCGGCGATGGTGCCGCTCATCGTTGGACGCTTCGACCTGTCGGTCGCAGCGGTGCTGTCGATCAGCCACGTGTTCGCGGTGGGGTTCATCGTCAACCAGGGCTGGTCGCCCACGTTGTCGATCATCGTCACACTGAGCATCGCGCTGTTCATCGGCCTGGTGAACGGCATCCTCGTCGTGGGTCTGCAGGTTGACGCGTTCGTGGCCACGCTGGGCACCAGCAGTGTGGTCGGTGGGATCGCGCTGGCGTACAGCGACGGCAAGACCATCTTCGGCGACGTGCCAAAGAGCTTCACCAACCTCGCCCGCCAGCAGTTGGCGGGTATCCCGCAGCCAGTCATTCTCGTGCTCGTGGTTGCCGTCGCCCTGGGCCTGGTGCTGGGCGTACTACCGATCGGTCGTCGCATGTACGCGACAGGTGGCAACGAGCGCGCGGCGCGGCTCACCGGCATCGCCACTCGGCGTTACGTCATTGCCGCGTTTGTTACGTCCGCCCTCCTTGCCGGGCTTGCCGGTGTGGTGCTCGGCTCACGCCTGGGAACAGCGTCGCCCTCGACCGGCGGCTCGCTGCTGCTGCCTGCGTTCGCAGGCGCGTTCCTCGGAGCCACTACGGTTCGGCCAGGGCGCTTCAATGTTGCCGGAACCATCGTCGCTGTCTACACGCTGGCCATCGCGGTGGCCGGGCTGCAGCAGATGGGCGCTCCGGTGTGGTTTGAACCAGTCTTCAACGGTGCCGCATTGGTGGTCGCGGTGGCGTCGTCGAGGTGGGCGTTGCAACAGCGTCGCAAGCGCGCGAAGGATCGCGAGATCGCAGCCCTCGACAAGGCAGCCGCGTAGCTTGCGCCCATGACCGACCGCACCGTGCTCGTCGAACGTGGTGGTGCCATCGCGCTGCTGACGCTCAACCGACCCGATCAGGCAAACGCCCTCGACGCAACGATGCTGGCTGAACTGGCCGATGCCGAGTCCACCCTGGCCGGCGATGAGTCGGTGCGCGTGCTCGTCGTCACCGGAGCCGGCCACGATCGGCCCGCCCGAGGCGCAGTTCGGCGCCCTTCCCTACGGTGGCGGCACAGCTCGGTTGGCGCGCATCGTGGGGGTGTCGGCGGCGAAGCGCATGATCATGACGGGTGAGCCGCTGGACTCGGCCGGCGCGTTGCAGATCGGGTTGATCGACGAGATCGCCGAGCCCCAGGACGTGCTGTCCACGGCGATGACGTTGGCAACCCGGTTGGCCGAACTCGCGCCGCATGCCGTGCAGACCGCGAAGTATCTCATCGATCGATCGGTCGAGACCGACCTCGCGACAGCGCTCGAACTCAGCGGCGCATGGTGCCGCTGATGGCCACGCCAGAACAGCTGGCGCGGGCGCGTCGAGATGCCGCAGCGCGGTCGCCGGTGTACGCGCGGCTGTTCGCGCCTGGCATGACGCCAGGTCCGGCATGACGCCAGGTCCCGCCGACGCGTCGACGGGTGGTGAGTCGTTCATCTGGGCCAAGCCGCGACCGAGTCGAACGGTCATCGCCACATCGGCGGCACCGGTGGTCAACTGCAGTTCATCCGCGACGCGTATGCCCCAAATCCGCCGGTCTGATCCGGTTCTGTTCAGCCGGCGGGGTCGATGTTCTGGTTGAGGTGGAAGACGTTGTCGGGGTCCCAGCGCCGCTTGAGCGCCACGAGCCGTTCCCAGTTCGGTCCGTAGGCGCTTCGCACCCGATCGGTCTCGTCGCCGCCGAGGTAGTTCACGTACACGGCATCGGCTGTGTAGGCGGCGACGGCATCGAACGTCGATCGCACCCACTCGATGTTGGCTTCGTCCTCGGCTGGGTCGAGCCACTCGCCCGTGAGCACCAGATTGAAACCGGGCTCACGATGCGGGTACGCAGTTGCCGTCGGGTCGATCCGGGTGACCGCTCCGTGGAAGTGCTCGATCACCATCCCGGTCATCGGGGATGGCACTCTCTCGAAGGCATCGACCAGCACCCCGATCACGTCCTCGGAGAGCTCCTTGAAGAACGCCGACTTCCAGTAGTTGCGGGCACCTTTCGGAAACGCGCCGTCGAGCAGCGTGTTGATCACCGGGTACGGCATCGGACCGATCATGTCGACTGCAGGCGTGCCGACCGTGCGCACTGGCCGGACGAGTGCTTCGCCGGCGGCGATATCGCCGGCGTGGCAGATCGGCACGGCGACGATCTTGTGGCCCGAGCCGTCCGGGGCGTGCACGAGTCCAAAGAAGCTGACCAGTTCGTCCGGTGGCTCGGCGGTGATCTCCTGGTAGGCCGCGAAGACCGGGAGCGCCTGAGAGAGGGGGTAGGCGACGATCCCGCCCAGGATCATGTCGAGGGGGTGGGCCTCGAACTCGAACGATGCGGCGATGCCGAAGTTGCCGCCGCCGCCGCGGAGCGCCCAGAACAGGTCGGGCTCGGTGTCCTCGCTGACCTGCAGTACATCGCCGTCGGCGGTGACCAGCTCGACCGCGGTGAGGTTGTCAGAAGCCATCCCGTATCGCCCCATCAGCCATCCGAGCCCGCCCCCGAGCGTCAGCCCGGCGACTCCCGTGGTGGAGATCACACCGCCGGTCGTCGCCAGGCCGTGCTGGTGGGTCGCCCGGTTGTAGTCGTTCCAGGTGGCGCCGCCCTGGACGCGGGCGCGGCGCCTGTCCGGGTCGACGTAGCTGCCGCGCATCGGAGCCAGATCGATCATCAATCCGCCGTCGGTGACGGCCTTGCCGGCAACGTTGTGCCCGCCCCCGCGGGTCGAGATCTCGAGGCCCGTGTGGCGGGCGAAGCGAACCGCGTCCGAGACGTCGGC
>JANNFQ010000241.1:0-2383 GCA_031380045.1 Acidimicrobiaceae bacterium | reverse complement strand
GCCTTCAAGGCAGTGCCCGACGAGATCCTCGAGGCCGCCCGTGTCGACGGCGGCACGCCATCACAGTTCTTCTGGCGAGTCACACTGCCGCAGATCGCCACCACCATCGGCGTCGTGGTCACCACGCTCATCGTGTTGGTCATGAAGGTGTTCGACATCGTCAAGGTGGTGACGAACGGAAACTTCGGCACGCAGGTGCTGGCCAACGACATGTATTTCCAGGCGTTCTCGGCCGGCAACAAGGGCCGCGGCGCGGCGTTGGCAGTGATCCTGTTCGTCTCGGTGTTGCCAGTGATCATCTACAACATCCGCCAGATGCAGAAGGAGAACTGAGATGGCCCAGGCAACGACGGCGCTCGGCGGCGGTTTCGGTTCCGATGGCGACAAGGGATGGGGTGCCCGCATCTATCGCCGCATCGGCAGCATCAAGGGCTGGATGCTGTGGCTCATCGTCATCGTGTGGAGCCTGCCCACCTTCGGTCTGCTGGTCAGTTCGATCAGGTCCCGCGACGACCAGCGGGCGTCGGGCTGGTGGGAGGTCGTCGGCGGCTTCGACAACCTCACCCTCGAGAACTACAAGACGGTGTTCAGTTCCAGCGGAACATCCAGGCTCACCGACTCGCTGCTGAACTCCTTCGCCATCGCCGTGCCGGCCACGATCATCCCCATTGCCATGGCCGCGTTCGCTGCATACGCCTTTGCGTGGATCGACTTCAAGGGCCGCAAGTGGCTGTTCATCGCCACGGTCGCGCTGCTGGCGATCCCGTTGCAGGTGGCCCTCATCCCGTTGCTGCAGCTGTTCGTGGGCGGAGCGCACATCACCTTGCCGTTCATCGACAAGACCATCACCATGGTGCCCAACTTCGACCTCGCCGGAACCACCACCGCAGTGTGGCTGACGCACTCGGGCTTCGCGTTGCCGTTCGCCATCTTCTTGCTGCACAACTACATCTCGGGCTTGCCCAAGGATCTGTTCGAGGCCGCCCGCATCGACGGCGCCGATCACTTCACCATCTTCTGGCGACTCGTGCTGCCGTTGTCCATCCCGGTGCTGGCCGCGTTCGGCATCTTCCAGTTCCTGTGGACCTGGAACGACTACCTCATCGCCAACACCTTGGTCGGCTCGAACCCCGATGCGGCGCCGACCACCATCCGCATCGCCAACCTGGCCGGCGACTTCGGCCGCTACGAACACTTGCTGCCCGCTGCTGCGTTCACGCAGGCGATCGTGCCACTCATCGTGTTCTTCGCCTTGCAGCGCTACTTCGTCAGGGGACTGCTGGCCGGCTCGGTGAAGGGCTGACATGACTGCCGGCGGGCTGGTTCAGACCACGGCCCGTTCACTGGGGTCGCTGCCACCCGTGGGGCCGATCGCATACGGGCAGTGGCGATACACCACCGATCAGGTGGCCGACGCGCAGGCGCTGATCGAGGCTGCGTTGGACGCCGGCATGAACCTGATCGACACCGCCGATGTCTACGGGCTCGACTGGGGCGGCACCGCGTTCGGATCGGTGGAGGCGTTGTTGGGTCGCGTGCTGGCCGCCGCCCCACACTTGCGTCAGCGCATGGTGCTGGCGACCAAAGGCGGCATCAGACCGCCGACGCCATACGACTCGTCGGCCACGGCGCTGCGCGATGCGTGCCACGACTCGCTGCGTCGGCTGCAGACCGACTGCGTCGATCTGTACCAGATCCATCGACACGACCTGTTCACTCATCCTGCCGAGGTAGCCGCCACGTTGGTAGCGCTGCGCGACGAGGGCGCCATTCGCGAGGTGGGGGTCTCGAACTACACGCCCGCGCAGGTCGAGGCGCTGCAGACCCATCTGCCGTTCGCCATCGTCAGCAACCAACCCCAGTACTCGGCCATGCATCTGGATCCACTGCGCGACGGCACGTTCGACGCGTGCATGCAACACCGACGCACTCCGCTGGCGTGGAGTCCACTAGCGGGAGGGCGGCTGGCGACGGGCGAGGGCGTGCGCCCCGAACTGCTCGCCGAACTCGACCGCATCGCCCAGCGCGAATCGGTCGAGCGCAGCCATGTTGCGGTGGCCTTCGTGCTGGCCCATCCGTCGGCGCCGGTGGCCATCATCGGCACACAACGACCCGACCGCATCGGCGCGTCGCTGGCCGCACTGGGCGTCACGTTGGACCGCCAGGACGTGTACCGCATCGTGCATGCCAGCGAAGGAGTACCACTGCCAGGACCCCGCCGTCACCATCGCCACTGTCGTCGTCACAGCCCGTCGAGATCTCGTGGTTCAGCGCACTGTGCGACGACGACTACCAGTTCCTGGGCGTGCCCGACGCGTCGCTGGCCAGTTCGTGGCAGCATTGCTCGGACATCGTGCGCGTCGCCGAGCGCAATGGATTCGAC
>JANNFQ010000437.1:0-3959 GCA_031380045.1 Acidimicrobiaceae bacterium | reverse complement strand
ATCGGCGCCGATGGCCGCGGCCATGGGCTCTTCGATGATGTGCACCGGCTTGCGGGCGCCCCCGGACTCGGCGGCGGCTTGGACCCCACGCAGCGCGACACCGGTGATGCCCGACGGCACGCAGATGACCATACGTGGCTTGCTCCAGCGGCTGGCATGCACCTTTTGAATGAAGAAGCGCAGCATCTTCTCGCACACTTCGAAATCGGCGATGACACCGTCCTTCAAGGGCCGGATGGTCTTGATGCGACCGGGCGTGCGGCCCATCATGCGTTTGGCCTCGATACCGACCGCCACAGGCCGGCCATCAGTGATGTCGATCGCGACCACAGACGGCTCGTTCAGCACGATGCCCTGACCCCGTGCGTAGATCAGCGTGTTGGCCGTGCCGAGATCGATCGCGAGATCACGCCCAATTGCCAGCGGATTTGTTCGCGCCATGGAACTCGGCCTCCTCATCAGCTCAACGGCTCGTCAGCCACGGCGATCACGTCGCGCCAGGTGGCGAGCGTCCGCGACGTGGCCCGTCAGTGTACCCGACCTGGGCGCCCAGTCGGCTTCAAGCGCTGAGACGTTGGGGAAGAAGGTCAGAGGTTCGGGAAGAAGATGCTGATTTCGCGGGTCGCCGATTCCAACGAATCACTGCCGTGCACCAGGTTCTCGGTGAACAAGATGCCCAGGTCGCCGCGGATTGTACCGGGGGCCGCGTTGCGGGGGTTGGTGGCGCCCATCATCGTGCGAACCACTTCCCACGTGTTTTCGGGGCCTTCGATGACCATCGCCACCACAGGGCCACGGCTCATGAACTGCACCAGGTCGGCGTAGAAGCCTTTGCCGACGTGCTCTTCGTAGTGACGGGCGAGGGTATCGGCGTCAAGCGTGCGCAGATCCATCGCGACCACGCTGAGGTGCTTGGCCTCGAATCGGCCGACGACTTGACCGATGAGGCCACGTTCGACAGAGTCGGGCTTGAGCAGGACGAGGGTGCGATCTGACATGGCCGCAGAGGCTACCGGCCGCGATCCTGAGGTCACCCATCTCGACCTTCATCAGTGCTTCTGGAGACATGCGGGCCGCGGCCAGGGTGCTGATGAGGGTGGAGATGCGTGATCTGAAGAGATGAGGGTGGAGATGGGTGACCTCAGGATGACAGCAGGTGCTTCAGCGCCGGGCGGGCTGCACCCACCACGTACAAGCTGCCGGTGACGAGCACGGCGTCGTCCTGCCCGGCCAGGTTGACGGCGCGAGCACACGCCTGCTCGACGGTGCTGCACTCGATCACCTCGTCACAGCCCAGTTCCTTGGCGGCGCGCGTCAGCTCGGATGCCGGCAGACCGCGAGCAGAGGGCGCAGTGCATGTCAGGACCACATCGAACTCGGTGGCCCGCAGTGCCGCCAGCATCTCGCTGGGGTCACGCCCCCGCAGGCATCCCACCACCAGCAGACGCCGGCCGGCCGGATCGAAGTCTTCGAAGAAGACCAGCGACGACGTATCGGCGCCCGCCGGGTTGTGGGCCCCATCAACGATGATCAGCGGCTGGTGGCCCATGACCTCGAAACGGCCAGGCATGATGACCTCGGCGAACCCTTCGCGCATCACATCGTCAACCAATGGGGCCGCGAAGAACGCCTCGACGGCGGTCAGTGCTGCGGCGGCGTTGTCGGCCTGATGCCTGCCGTGCAGGGGCACGAACACCCCCGAGTACACGGTGGTGGGGGTACGCAGATCGACCACTCGCCCACCCAGGGCCAGCTGATTCTCGACGACGTCGAAGTGCTCGCCGCGCAGGAACTGCACTGCACCACCGGCATCGACGAAGATCTGCACCAGATCGGGTTCGGTCTCGCCGATGACCACCGCGCTGCCGGGCTTGATGATGCCCGACTTCTCGCGAGCGATGTCGGCCTTGGTGGGACCGGCGTACTCGTTGTGGTCCATGGCCACGTTGGTCACGACTGCGACTTGTGCCTCGCACACGTTGGTGGCATCCCAGCGGCCCAGCAGGCCGACCTCGACCACAGCGACATCGACGGCGACGTCGGCAAACCATCGGAACGCCGCTGCGGTGACGGCCTCGAAGTACGACGGGCGCACGCCTGCAACAAGTTCCAGCTGCGCGATGGCGTCGATCTGCTCGGCGAAGTCGTCGTCGGAGATGGGCTCGGAGTTACGAGCGATGCGCTCGTTCAACCGTTCGAGGTGCGGGCTGGTGTACGTACCCACTGTCAGGCCGTGCGCCATCAGCAGCCGGGTGATCATCTGCGTGGTCGAGCCCTTGCCGTTGGTGCCCGTGACGTGGATGGTCGGGTACAGCAGCTGCGGGTCGCCCATGACGCCGACCAGTCGCTGCATGCGTTGCAGCGTGGGTGATTCGATGCGGCCCGTGGTGTCGTAGCTGGCGTGGTCGTCGAGATACGCCAGCGCCTGGGCGTAGTTCATCAAGACGCGGCGCGACGGGGCCTGGTGTTGCGGGTTGGTTCGCGCGGCACGAGCGTGGGATTGACCTTGGTGCGCACGGTGTCGCCGTCGATGACAACACGGCCGACGTCGCCACGGCCGGGCAACTCGTACATGGTGTTCAGCAACACCTCTTCGAGGATGGCCCGCAAGCCGCGCGCCCCGGTGGCCCGCAGTAGCGCCTGATCGGCAATGGCATCGAGCGCATCGCGAGTGAACTCGAGCTCGACGTCTTCGAACTCGAACACCTTCTGGTACTGCTTGACCAACGAGTTCTTCGGCTCGGTCAAGATCTTGCACAGCGCATCGCGGTCGAGGCTGCGGACGGCGCCGATCATGGGCAGCCGGCCGATGAACTCGGGGATCATGCCGAACTTCAACAGGTCTTCTGGCAGCACCCGCGAGAACAGCTCGCCGGCATCCTGCTCGGACTTCGACCGCACGGTGCCGTGAAACCCGACACCCTTGTGGCCGATGCGGTGCTCGATGATCTGCTCGAGCCCCGAGAACGCGCCACCGCAGATGAACAAGATGTTGGTGGTATCGATCTGGATGAACTCTTGGTGCGGATGCTTGCGCCCGCCCTGGGGCGGCACAGACGCCTGCGTGCCCTCGAGGATCTTCAGCAATGCCTGCTGAACGCCCTCGCCGCTGACGTCGCGAGTAATCGACGGGTTCTCGCTCTTGCGGGCGACCTTGTCGATCTCGTCGATGTAGATGATGCCGGTCTCGGCCTTCTTCACGTCGAAATCGGCTGACTGGATGAGCTTCAGCAAGATGTTCTCGACATCTTCGCCCACGTACCCGGCTTCGGTCAGCGCGGTGGCATCGGCCACGGCGAACGGCACGTTCAGCAGGCGGGCCAGTGTTTGCGCCAGGTGCGTCTTGCCACAGCCCGTAGGGCCGAGCAGCAAGATGTTGCTCTTCTGCAGTTCGACGTCGTCGCGGCGGCCGACTGCTGCGTTCTGCTGGTACTGGATGCGCCGGTAGTGGTTGTACACCGCCACCGACAAGATCTTCTTGGCCTCGTCCTGGCCGACGACGTAGTCGTCGAGAAACGTGCGAATCTCGACCGGCGTGGGCAGGTCGTCGAAGTGCAGCTCACTGCCCTCGGTCAGTTCCTCTTCGATGATCTCGTTGCAAAGATCGATGCATTCGTCGCAGATGTACACGCCCGGCCCGGCGATGAGCTTCTTGACCTGCTTTTGACTCTTGCCGCAGAAGCTGCACTTCAGCAGGTCCCCCGTATCACCGAACTTCGCCACGTTGTGTTTCCCCCTCGGTCGCGGTGATCAGCGGATGGGACCCGTACGGTCGACATTCTGTCGCGACGACAGCACATCGTCGATGATGCCATACGCGATGGCCTCGTTCGCTTCCATGACGAAATCTCGGTCGGTGTCGTTGTGCACGCGCTCGATGGTCTGACCGGTGTGCAAGGCCAAGATCTCTTCCAACAACTCGCGCATCCGCAAGATCTCCTTGGCCGCGATCTCGAGAT
>JANNFQ010000201.1:0-12805 GCA_031380045.1 Acidimicrobiaceae bacterium | reverse complement strand
GGTGTGGATGGTGCTGTTGGCCCGGCGGGTCCTGCAGGTCTGAATGGTGCAGTCGGTGCCGCGGGTGCGGTTGGTCCGGTTGGTCCGGTTGGGCCTGCGGGTCTTGATGGTGCTGAGGGTCCGGTGGGTGCGACGGGTGCGACTGGTGTTGCGGGTGCGCCTGGTTTGAAGGGTGACAAGGGCGACAAGGGCGACTCGGGTCCTGCAGGTGTGGATGGTGCTGTTGGTCCGATTGGCCCGGTCGGTCCTGATGGTGCTGTAGGCCCTGCGGGTCTGGTTGGTGCGGTTGGTGCGGTTGGTCCGGTTGGTCCGGTTGGTGCGGTGGGTGCTGCGGGTCCGGTCGGTGCGACTGGTGCGACTGGTGCGACGGGTGTTGCGGGTGCGCCAGGGTTGAAGGGCGACAAGGGCGACACTGGTGTTGCGGGCGCCGTTGGTGCGGCTGGCCCGACTGGCCCGACTGGCGCGGCAGGTCCCGCTGGCCCGGCAGGTCCGACGGGCGCAACCGGGGCTACTGGTGTTGCGGGCGCGCCCGGGTTGAAGGGCGACAAGGGCGACACCGGCAGCACGGGCGCTACTGGGCTGACCGGGCCCGCTGGCCCTTCTGGCGTCGCTGGTGCTACTGGTCCGGCGGGTGCCACCGGTGCTGCGGGTCCAACGGGTCCCGCTGGCGCTACGGGTTCCACCGGGGCTACGGGCGTGGCCGGTCCTGCAGGCCCCACCGGGGCTGCCGGGCCCACCGGTGCCACCGGCGCCACCGGCCCGGCGGGTGCCGGGCTCGGCACGATCGCGTTCGTCACGGCAGTGGCCACCGATGCAGCGTTCAACAGCGGTGATGAGTTGACGGCTACGGCAACGTGCTCGGGCACCACACCGCGACTGATCGGCGGCGGCTTGCAGACGAACACGAATCAAAAGTTCCAGGTCGCCAACAGTGGGCCGACTTCGACCACGTCGTGGAAGGCAACGATCACCTCGTTCGGTTCGGCCGGCAGTGTGACGCTGACGGTCTCGGCGATCTGCGTGGCCTGAGCCTGCCGACGCTCAGGTCTGCTGAGATCACGCTGAGAAATGCGCCGGCGAACCGGCACTCACTCACAGACGCGCCAGTTCCTGCTTGCGTCGCGCCACGAAGTCCACCAACTGGTCGTCGATCGACGAATCGAGGAACGGTTGCTCGTACTCCCTGACCAGTTGCTTCCAGATCTGGTTGGCGCGAGTGGTGGCGTCCACCGACCCCGCCTCTGCCCAGGTCTCGTAGTTGCGCCAGTCGCTGACCATCGGCGAGTAGAACGCCGTCTGATACCGCTCCATCGTGTGCGGCGAAGCGAAGAAGTGGCCTCCCGGACCGACGGCGATGATCGCATCGACGGCGAGTTGGTCTTCGTTGATCTCGATCGGTCGAAGGTATTCGGCGATCATCTGCAGCATCTCGGCGTCGATCACCATCTTCTCGAACGACGCGGTCAGGCCACCCTCCAACCAACCCGCGGCGTGGTTCACCAGGTTGGCGCCGCCCATCACTGCACCCCACAACGACATCGAGCTTTCGTACACCGCCTGCGCATCGACCGCATTCGACGTGGTGGTGTTCGACGATCTGAACGGCAACCCGTAGTACCGGGCCAGCTGGCCGCTGGCCTGTGCGGCCTTGGTGTATTCGGGTGTTCCGAACGCGGGCGACCCGCTGCGCATGTCGACGTTCGACGTGAACGATCCGTAGACCAGTGGCGCACCGGCACACACCAGTTGGATCAGCACCACGCACGCCAACACCTCTGCGTTCTGGAGGACAAGTGCTCCGGCCAACGTCGCCGGAGCCATGGCTCCAGCCAACGTGAACGGTGTGACGCAGACGGCCTGCCCAGCTCCGGCGAGCTCGATCAGACCCTCGGCCATGGGGATGTCCAGCGTCAGCGGCGTATTGGTGTTGACGATCGCCAGGATGGCCGGGTCGCCGGCCAAGCCGTCGCGATCGGTACCCAGCGCGATGGCCGCCATGTCGATGCAATCGGCGGCGCGGTCTCGTCCCAGGGCGATGCCTTGCCAGGTCTTGTCGAGCAGCCGGATCAGGCTGAGGTTCAGGTCGAGATGGCGGGTTTCCGGTGGCAGATCCATGGCTTCGAACGGGCCACCGCCTTCTTGGTGGATGATGTCGATGCTCTGGATCAGGCGCAGGTAGTCGGCCTGCCCGGCGGCATTCCCGGGTCGCCGGCCGAGGTCGATGTCATGGCAGAACGCGGGCCCGCCGACGGAGCCGAAGGCCACATGGTTGCCGCCGATCGTCAGGCTGCGCAGCGGATTGCGAGCTCGCAACGTGAATTCATGTGGCGCCAACTGGACCATTGCGTCGATCAGTTCGGGATCGAACCGCACCATCAGGTCGTCGACCACGCAGCCGGCGTCCGCCAGGATGGCGCGCGCCTGCGGAGCCAGGATGCGCATACCGGCCGAGGCCAACAACCGCACCGAGGCGCGGTGGATGTCGTCGATCTGATCGGCGGTCAGGACCTCGATCGGCTTGTGTGGATTGGTCGGTTGCCGCCATGGCAACTGGTGCACTTCGCCGATGGTTCTGCGCTCGTGGCTCCGGCTGGCTCTGCTCAACAACGGTCCTGACTCGATCGGCAACGGGGTGCGCGAGCGTACTGCTCGCCGGAACTGTGACGTCGGCCCTTGCATTCGGAGGTCGGACAGGCCATCACTATCCGGTGTGAAGCACATCGATGTCAAGAAGCGCAGCTTGGGGTGTGGCGCCCTGTTGACGGTGGTGGTGATGGCCTCGGGCTGTGGTAGCGACCGGGGTTCTGCGAATCCCACGGAGACTTCCCGCGACACCATCGCAACAACCCTCGACACATCCGTCGCCGACACGGCCGCCGACACATCGGTCCCCCAGACCTCCATTCCGGACACGAGCGTCGCAACCACCGACGCTGCCACATCGTTGCCGGCTTCGACCGTTCCGGTTTCGACCGATCCTGCTTCGACTGATCCTGCTTCGACAGGGACGACCGCCGCGTGCGATTTCGTCGGTGCGCAGATCGAGCAGCGGTTCGAGTTTCCGAACCTGATGACGTCCGAGATCGGCGCCGACATCCGTACCGGCGCCAACGAGTGCTACGAGCGGGTCGTCATCGAGTTGCAAGAGGGTTTCGCGCCGACCGATGCGGGAATGCCCGGCTGGCTGGTTCGATACGCCGATGGGCCAGTCACACTGGGGCAGACCGACGATCAATTCGCCGAGCTCGATGGCGATGCCGACTTGCTGATCACCATGAACGCGTGGATGTCGACCTTCGATGGCAGCAGCAACCGCGTGGGCTACGACGGCCCACACGACATCCGTCCAACGAACACACGAGCAATTCGCGAGCTGCTGCTGGTGGACGACTTCGAAGGTCAGCACACCTGGGCGGTGGGGCTGGATCAGCGGCGCGATTTCAGGGTGTTCACGTTGACCGGACCCGATCGTCTGGTGGTCGACATCGCGATCTGATGTCGCGTGCGTCGGCTACTTGACGGCGATCAGGTCGACGACGAACACCAGTGTCTCGCCACCCTTGATGACCCCGCCCGCTCCCCTGCTGCCGTAGCCCAGATCGGCCGGAATGGTCAGCCGACGACGGCCGCCAACCTTCATGCCGGCGACACCACGGTCCCATCCTTCGATGACTTCGCGTGCGCCCAGGCGAAAGTCGAAGGTCTGCCCACGATTCCAACTTGCGTCGAACTCTCTGCCGGTGCTCCAGGCCACGCCTGCATAGTGGACGACCACTCGCTTGCCGACCACCGCCTCGTCGCCATCGCCGATCTGCTCGTCATCGACGATGAGTTCGGCGGGCGGGTCGCCCTCGGGGATGCTGATGACGGGTTTGTCGGCCATAGCTCCGACAGTACCTATGATTTGTCCCCCATGGAAGAACGTGCCGCGCAGCTCGATGCAGCAATCTCCGACATCGGTGCGCAGTGGCGCGCTGATCGTATGAAACGCCACGCACGTCGTCATCTCGATCGGGCCGACTTCGATGCGCTTCGCGATGCAGGCATGCTGGCAGCTGTCGCGCCCGTTGAAGTTGGAGGGCTGTGGCAGAACGCGCCGAGTTCGCTGCGCGCTGCGTGTCAGCGCTATCGGCGGCTTGCTTCGGCCGATCCGTCTGTCGCGCTGGTCTCGTCGATGCATGCGGCGGTGGTCGCGTTCTGGCTGTCGAGTCCCGATGCCGAACAGGTCGGCTGGGAAGATCAGCGACGGGCGGTGTTTGCCAGCGCCGTCTCCGGCCAGCAGTGGGGGACGATCACCTCCGAGCCAGGAAGCGGCGGCGACATCACCCGAACTCGTGCCATTGCTCGCCCGTGCGACGGCGAGGCGTTCATCCCCGGGCAGACATACACGATCACGGGCGACAAGCACTTTGGCAGCGGCTCGGGCATCACCGACCGGATGGTCACCACCGCAATACCCGAGGGCGAGACCGAACCGATGATGTTCGTGCTGGACGTTCACGGTCGCCCCTGGGACGGAAGCGAGGGTCTGCAACTGATTGCCGAGTGGGATGGCATGGGCATGGCGGCGACGCAGAGCCACGCCATGCGTCTGGAGGGTGCGCACGCGGTTCGACTGGCGTGGAACGGGCGCCTCGAGCAACTCAGCCGCAACGCCGGACCGGTGATCTCCACACTCTTCACCGCGGTGGTGTTGGGCGTGGTCGACGAGGCAATCGCCGTGGCGCGCCAGCAGATGGCCGCACGGGCACACGACCTGCGCCCGTACGAGCAGGTCGAATGGACACGGGCCGAGCTGGATCATTGGTTGGCTGTGCAGGCGTACGAGGGTGCGCTGCGTGCAGTGGAGACGGGCAGCCCCGACGTTGCCCTGTACGCCGCGATGCGGGCCAAGACAGCTGTCGCTGAACTTGCCGAGGCAGCGTTGACGCGCGTGAACCGCGTGCTGGGTGGCGGCACGTTCTCGCAGCGATCTCCGTTCGCCCACTGGTTCGAAGATGTGCGCGCGCTGGGCTTTCTTCGCCCGCCATGGGGTCTGGCCTACGACGGGCTGTTTGCGTCGTCGCTGGCGATCGACCCGACTGTGGGATCGACGACTGGCTCGACTGGTGATTCGAGCGGCCGAACGTAGGTGCCCTGGGCGACGGCGACCGGCTTGTGGATGTCGTCGGTCCACGCGACCACCGAGCCGATGATGCTGCGCCTGCCGACCTGATGCAGGTCGGCGCGGGCCCTGAGGACGTCGCCTCGCGCTGGACGCATGAACCGAATCGAGAGTTCGCTGGTCAGCGCCATGGGCTCGATACCGATGGCCGTGAAGCATGCGTAGTACAGCGCCGCATCGCACACGCCGAAGACCGTCGGCCCACTGATGATGCCACCGGGCCGGAGGCAGTCTGCGGTGAAATCGAAGCGGACAATCGCCCACTGCGGGCCGACTTCCTCGCATCGGTTGCCGCTGCCCGAGAAGTCGCGTTCCAAGAAGGCGTTGATGGCATCGACGGTCACCAGGCTCATCGGGCGACGATAACCGGAGCTTCACTCACGAGATGGTCCGACGCGTCTGATGGCTCACGTGCCCAGCGCCATCATCGACACACCGGCAGCGGTCGCGGCAATGCCCGCCGCCTGCCACCAGCGCATGCGTTCTCGGTTGAACGTGACCGACAGCACCACAGCCACCGTGGCGAACTGCGAGGCCGCTACCGAGACGGGGCCGGACGCTCCTTTCTGGAAGGCGAGCTGGAGTGCGGCAATCGCGAACACTGCGAAACCACCGGCGACGAGGGCCGGCTTGCGCGACGCGCCGCCAGCAGCGAAGGGCACCGCCGCGAACGGGAACGCGATGGCCAGCATCACGAAGCCGGTCAGTCGCTGAGATACAACCGGCAACAAGCCTGCGGCTTCGGACACCTCGCCCATCAACGTGAAGGCGATGCCGAACACCACCCCACTGGCGATGCCCAGGATGGCGCCCAACGACACGCTGCCGGTCCCGCCTGGGTGATACGACGTCAACACCAGCGCGGCTACACCCACGCCCATCCCGGCGGTGCCGAGTGTGCTGGGCCGGTCGCCACGCACGATGTCGACCACCACCGGAACCGCAGCCAACAGCACCGACGACATCGGTGCCACCACCCCCATCCGGGCGATGGCGTAGCCTCGGTACAGCAACAGCAGCCCGCTGGTCATCGCAACACCGGACGCCATGCCGATCAGCACGTCGCGCGCAATCCACCGGAAGTCGACAGCCAGCAGCAGCACCGGCGACAACAACGCCGAGACGCCCACAACGGTCCGAGTCACAGTGACCGATGGAGTGGAGCGCGCAGCTCGAGCAGCAAAGAAGTCAGAGCTTCCCAACAGAATGGCCGCGGCGATGGCATAGATCAGTGCCAACCCCATGCGGCCGGACTGTAGTGGTCGCACCGCGAGCGGCCCATGCCCGGCGCATCCGTGTCACGGCGGATCGGGTACGTTGCCTGCCATGGTGCTACCTGCAGTCGGAGTGCCCGCGAGCGAGATCTTTGATCGTCTTGACGAACTGAAGCGCCATGATGTGAAGTGGCGCGACGGGCGCGCATTCACCCTTGCGTACAACGCCGGCCCCGAGGTGCTGGCCGTGGCTGAGGAGGCGTACCGGCGGTTCAGCTCCGAGAACGCGTTGAACACCGATGCGTTCCCCAGCCTGCGCCACATCCAGGCCGACGTGGTCGACATCGTCGGCGACTGGCTGCAGGCCGGCCCGGCCGGAGCCGGCTACATGACATCGGGCGGCACCGAAAGCATCCTGATGGCAGTGAAGGCGGCCCGCGAGCGCGGTCGAGCCGAACGAGACATTTCGCGACCGAACGTCGTGCTGCCCACCAGCGCCCATGCCGCGTTCGAGAAGGGTTGCTACTACTTCGGCCTCGAGAGCCGCCGGGTGCCGGTGCTGCCCGACTGGCGCGCCGATGTCGATGCCATGGCCCAGGCCATCGACGATAACACGGTGCTGGTCGTCGCGTCTGCCCCGCAGTTTCCGCAAGGCGTCGTCGACCCCGTTCCGCAGATCGCTGCACTTGCCGCCCAGCGCAACATCAACTGCCATGTGGATGCGTGCATGGGCGGCGTCACGCTGACCTATCTGGAACGGCTGGGCCTGAAACGGTCGGGAACTGATGTGCCGCCGTGGAACTTCTCGGTCGATGGCGTCACCAGCATGTCGGTCGACCTGCACAAGTACGGCTACACCGCCAAGGGCGCCTCGGTCATCATGCATCGCACCAAGCAGTTGCGCAGCCACCAAACCTTCGTCACCGACAACTGGTTGGGTGGCATGTACGTCTCGTCCGGCGTGCTGGGCACGAAGAGCGGTGGCGCCATGGCCGCGGCATGGGCGGTGCTGCACCATCTAGGCGACGAGGGATACCTTCGTGTCACGGCTGCCGCCCGTCGGGCATGTCTGGAGCTGGCCGCCGGCATCCAGGCCACCGGCCAACTGCGGTTGCTGGCGGCTCCGGACACCACGCTGTTCGCCGTGGTCGCCAACGCCCCTGACCAACTCGATGTGTTCGCAGTGGCCGACGCGATGTGGCGGCGCGGGTGGTACATGGATCGCCAGGGGCCACCGAACTCGTTGCACTTCACCGTGAACGCGATCCACGACGGCCTGATCCCGCAGGTCATTGCCGACTTGACTGAGTGCCTTGCCGAGGTGCAGGCCGTTGGCGTCGACGGGGACCCCGCGTCTGGTTCGGCCGGCGCATACGGCACGGTCGAATGAGCTCGGGCGTTCTGGTCGGTCGCGACAACGACCTCGCGGCCGTCGTCGACGCCCATCGCAGCAAGGACATCGATCTGGTCGTCGTCGTCGGTGCCGCGGGTGTGGGAAAGTCGCATCTGGCCGCGGCAGCACTCGATTCGGTCGCCCGGATCGGCGCCCCGATCAAACGTGCGCTGTGCACCGCTCCGCTGCAACAGGTGCCGTTCGCCTCGATCGCCGGCATCGCCGCGCTGGCCGCCGCAGGCGGTGCCGATGTCAGCACCCTGCAGCTTGCCTCGGCGGCTCGCTCGGCGCTGATCACCACGCCACGCACAGCGCTGTCGGTGGACGACGTGAACTTCCTGGACGAGCCCAGTGCCGGCCTGTTGGCCCAGCTGATCGGCAACGACCGGCTGTTCGTCGTGGCCACGCTGCGACAGGGCCTGCGCGTGCCCGACGCCCTGCGGTCGCTGGCGCAGACCGATCGGGCACTGTGGCTGGACTTGCAGGCGTTGGACCGCGACCGGGCGCGTGCCCTGGCCGAATCCATCCTGGGCAGCCCCGTCGACGGCGCCGCCGACAACGCCATCTGGATGGTCTCGCATGGAAATCCGCTGTACGTGCGCGAGCTGGTTGCCGCCTCGCTGGCGACCGGAGCATTGAAGTCGGTCCGCGGTACGTTCTCGCTGGCCGGTCCGCTGGCACGCGGTCAGCGGTTGCACGATCTGGTCGGTAGTCGCCTGGGTACCCTCGATCCCGACGAGACCGAGTTGGCCCAGCTGCTGGCCCTGTGTCAGCCCGTACGAGTGGACGTATTGGCGCCACACCTACTCAGCGCGGCCGAGCGCCTCGACCGGTCGGGCCACATCACCGTCGAGGCCAGCCACGCCGCGCTGCCCACGGAGCACGGAACCGAACGAGTTCGGCTGTCGCATCCGATCTACGCCGAAGTGATCGGCCAGTCGATCAGCCGGCTGGCGCGGCAGCGCCTGTTGCGCGAGCACCTCGCCCGGCTGGGTGACATGATGCCCGGCGCCATCGACGATGACATGTCGCGCGTGGTGCTCGAGCTGGATGCCGGCGTCGTACCCGATCCACTCCGGCTGATGCGAGCGGCCAGGCTGGCCCGTCAGGCACCAGACTTTCAGCTGGTGAAGCGGCTGTCGGCGGCAGCGATCGCCCACGGCAGCGGTGGCCTGGACGCGTTGCTGTTGCTGAGCGATGCGCTGTACGAGCTCGGTGAGCACGATGCCAGTCGAGATGCCCACGAGCGGGGCCTGCTGCAGGCCACCGACGAGTTCATGGTGATGCTGTTCGCCACCAGCGCGCACCGCGTGTACCTGTGGGGTCTGGACGCACCCGACGACGGTGTGTCCATGCTGCGCACCGCGCTGCAACGGGTCACCTCGCCGGTACTGCGTGACGCGATCGTGTCGGCCGAGATGAACGTGTTGGCGTTCTCGGACCGTGCCGTCGAGGCGCTGGAGATCGACGGCAGGATCGTCGATGAGTCGTATCTGGTCGAGGAGATCGCTGCTGTGTCGCGTAGCGTGTCGATGACCTGCGTCGGTCGCGCGTCGGAGGCCCTGTTCGTCAGTCTCGACGCCGAAGCTCGCCAGGTGCTGCTGCGTGATCCCCGAGCAGTACTGCACCCGGTGGTCCATCAGATCTGTCGCAGCTTCGCCCACGCTGAACTCGGTGAGTTCCAGCAGGCGTTCGCCAACGCTAGTCAGGCGCACGACCAGTTCGTCACGATCCAGATGCCGCTGAACGAGACGTGGAGTGCCATCAATCTTGCCCGGGCGCACATGTTCGCGGGCTCGCTGGCCACCGCGTCGCGGTGGGCCAACGAAGCAGCCGCCGCGGCCGATCGCGGCAACTTCCGCGCAGGCTCTCGCTTGGCGCTGATGGTGTCGGCCATCTGCGCCGCGCAACTCGGGCAGCCGGCCGAGGGATTCTTGGATCAGATTCGTGATGTCCCCGACACCAGCGGGTTCTTCGGCGTCGAGACACCCATCGCCGAGGCGTGGTGTCTGCAGGCGATGGGGCGGTTGGGTGAGGCCCGCCACGTGTTGGCCGCCGGAGCGCTGGCGTGTGCAGCCCGCGGGCTGGTGTCATCCGAGGTCTTCCTGGTGCACGAATGCGGTCGTGCCGGCCTGGCTCATCAGTTTGCGTCGCGCGCCCGCGAGCTGTTGCCCCTGACCGATTCACCGTTCGCACACGCACGCCTGCACCACGTGGTGGCGATGGAGTCGGGCGACGCCGAGCAGTTGGCCCAGGCGGCTGCCCAGCTCGAGGCGTTGGGTGCACACCTGCTGGCAGCCGAGGCTGCCGCCGGTTCCGGACGTCGATTCGCAACAGCCGGCGACCAACGTCGAGCCGCCACGCTGAACGCAACGGCGCAGCGGCTTGCTGCGTTGTGCGAAGGAGCGCGCACCTCGGCGCTGTACACGTTCGACACGCCCAGCCCGCTGACCGATCGCGAACGCGAGATTGCCACGCTGGCGGCCCAGGGGTTGACCAGTCGCGCCATCGCCGAACAGCTGGTCGTGTCGACGCGCACCATCGAGAATCATCTCCAACGTGTCTACATGAAGCTGGGCGTCAACGGTCGCGCCGAACTGGCCGATGCCATCGGCTGACACATCGCCCGCGACTGTCAGAGGCTGTGATAGATGTCGCTGAAGCGACGGGCGACGGCGGGGTCGGCCTGGATGCGGGCGTTCCAGCCGATGTGGGCATCGCGCCACTCGCCGACACCGATTCCGTGGTCGGCGGCGATGCTGGGCAGCATGGATCGGTCGTAGTTGTAGGCGGCGATGCCGCGCACGATGGTCGCATAGCGTTCGAGGGTGACGCCCTCGATGGGCGCCAGCGCGTCGAGCGACGGGGCGACGCCGCCGCCGGATCGGCATGGACGTCTGATGACGGCCTGGACGCGTGGGATCGTGGTCATCGAACTCGCGGTCATCGTCCCTGTATCCCGCAGACCTCGCAGCATGTTCATCGATCCGTCCTTCTGCGCCGTGTGCTCGATGGTGCGCCTGGTAGCCGCCACTGTCGTGAGTAGTCGTCTACTCATTGTTGTGGCATCTGCAGTTGTAGCTGGTGCTGATTGCATTGGGGTTTCGGGTGCGTTGCGACTTTGGGCGTATGACACGATGCACACATGCCCCAATTCCAGCCGCATGCTGCGCCACTCCGGTTCGGCATCTTCCTGCCGCCCATGCACAAGACGGGTGTCAACCCCACCCTGGCGTTGCATCGCGACCTGCAGCTGATCGAGCATCTCGATCGCCTCGGTTATCACGAGGCGTGGATCGGTGAGCACCATTCCGCAGGCAGCGAACTGATTGCCAGCCCCGAGGTGTTCATCGCCGCCGCAGCCGAACGAACACGACACATCAAGTTGGGCACGGGCGTGAACTCACTGCCGTATCACCATCCATTCATCCTGGCCGACCGCATCGTCATGCTGGATCACCTGACCCGCGGGCGGATGATGTTCGGCGCCGGTCCGGGGCAGCTCAC
Source organism: Acidimicrobiaceae bacterium (assembly GCA_031380045.1). Lineage (GTDB taxonomy): Bacteria > Actinomycetota > Acidimicrobiia > Acidimicrobiales > Ilumatobacteraceae > VFMC01. Next base: position 1,527 of record JANNFQ010000201.1, on the reverse strand, counting down.
CAGCGATGCGGCGATGATGGGCATTGACCCGATGCAGCAGCGGCCGCGCATGGAGCAGGCCTTCGACGTGATGATGCGGCTGTTCGCCGGCGAGACCGTCACCGAGAAGACCGACTGGTTCACGTGCGACGAGGCCGTGCTGCAGATGCGGCCGTACAGCAACTTCGATGTCGCCGTCGCTTCGTCGATCTCGCCGTCGGGCTCGAAGCTGGCCGGCCGATACGGCACCGGCCTGTTGTCCATCGCAGCCACGCAGCCCGAGGCGTTCGCAGTGCTGGACTACAACTATCAGGTGTGGCAGAACGAGGCGTCGCTGCACGGCCACCAGGCACCTCGCGAGAAATGGCGGCTGATGGGCCCGATGCACATCGCCGAAACCGCCCAACAGGCCAAAGACAACTGCCGCTACGGCCTGCAATGGGTCTTCGACTACCTCAGCCACATCATCCCCATCGGCGACCCCAACGCTCCCCCGCCGCCGACCGACTACGACGAGTTCGTCGATTTCGCCAATGAATCGGGCCAGATGGTCATCGGCACACCACAGATGGCCATCGATCAACTGGAGCGTTTGCAGGAGAAGACAGGTGGGTTTGGCGCCTACCTGTTCCTGGGTGCCGATCTGGCCGATACCGCTCCCACGCTGCGCAGCTACGAGCTGTTCGCCGAGCAGGTCATGCCGCACTTCACCGGGCAGTTGGCCCCGGTGCAGGCCAGCTACGACAAGGTGATCGGCGCCGGCAGCCGGTGGGTTGACGCCACGCTGGGTGCCCAGCTGACAGCCATCGCGGCATACGAAGACGAAAAGGCCGCTCGCTAGTTCGCACCGCGGTGGGCGGGGTCAGCGGTTCTGGACGTGTTGGAAGCCGAACCGGCCCTTGATGCACAGGTTGCCGTGCGTGACCGAATGGTCGCTGGGACTGGTGACCTTCACGATCTGGGCGTCCTGCACATGCAGCGTCAGCTGGCAACCGACGCCGCAGTAGGGGCAGATGGTGTCGGTCTGCGTCTGCGAAGATTCATCCCAGGTGCCTGCGGCGCGCATGTCGTGCTCAGACGTGAACATCAGCGCACCCGTGGGGCACACGGCGATGCAGTTGCCGCAGTACACACAAGCCGAGTCCGGCAATGAGGTGTCGAACTCTGCCGCGATGTGCGAATCGAAGCCACGACCGGCCACGGCGATGGCAAACGTGTTCTGCCATTGCTCGCCGCACGCATCGACACACTTGTAACACAGGATGCACTTGTCGTAGTCGCGCACGTACAAGTCGTTGTCGCGCTTGACCGGCTGCGCTTGCGTCCGCCGATCGTCGCCATAGCGCTGGACATCGACGCCATACTCGTCGTTCCATCGCGCGATGTTCGGCGTCGCGCCCAGATCGGTGGCCGAACCCAGGAACTCCAGCACCATCCGCCGGCTGTGTCGGACCCGTTCGGTGTCGGTGTGCACCACCATGCCGGGTTCGACCTTCCGCGAGCACGACGGCACCAGCGTGCGCGAGCCCTCGACCTGCACCATGCACA
>JANNFQ010000199.1:0-1868 GCA_031380045.1 Acidimicrobiaceae bacterium | reverse complement strand
CGCCCGGGCGGATCGTCGCGTGTGCCCACTTACCTCCCCCCCGCGGGTCTAGACGGTGCACACGCGCCGGATGCGTTCGGCCGGCGACGCGATCGACTGTGATACTGAAGGTCGTGGACTCCGCGACAGCCGCCCTTGCCGAACCGCCGAACAGCAACAGGATCAGCGAGGTGGCGTTGTTCCTCGTCGAGTCAGGCAAGGTGGTTCCGGGACTCGGCACGGACAGCGACGGCCGATGGCGATCGTGGTGGTGGCCGTTGCCGGCGATTGGTGACCGCGACCTGATCGCGAGCCTGCTGGAAATCCACGCCGACAGCACCGACTCGATCTCGGCCGAAGGCTCGGATGAGCACTTCGATTCGATCGAGGCTCACGCGGCAGCAGCGCAGGCGCTCGCCGCGCACGTCGACCGTGAGATGAGGCAACGGCTGCTGGACGCATCGATAGCGTTGGGCCCGCGTCGATCCGGTCGCAGAACCGTGCCCCAAGCGTGGTTGGATTCGCTGTCCGCCGCGGATCCAACGATGCCATCGTCCCTCGACGTCGCCAGGGTCGCCGCTTTCGCGGCACGACTCGACGATTGGATCGCAACCGGAGCCGCGTCGGCAAACCGAGCTCACCTGTGCCTGCGAGTCCACGAGCCGCTCCTCGACGCCTCGGGCACCGCCAGCGCTCAAGCAGAGTTGTGGACGATCGAACTGTTGGTGAGGGACGCCGACGAGTCGAGCATGATCGTCCCGATCGCCGACGTCTGGGAGGGTCGTTCTCTGTTCGGGCCGGAGGCGATCCACGAAGTGGTTGCCCAACTCGGCAGGATGGCTCGGGTTGCCCCCGAGTTGTCGGCGCTGCTCGATTCGGCCGCACCGACCACGCTCCAACTCGACACTGACACGCTCCTGACGTTTGCATCGGAGCGAGTCGAGGCGTTGGCCGATGTCGGCATCGTTGTGTTGTTACCATCGTGGTGGACGCGGCGGGCGCGCGTCGGACTACGCGCGAAGGCCAGCGCCGGGCCGCAGGGAGTCGTCACCGAATCGGGGTTCGGACTCGAACAGTTGGTGTCGTTCACCTGGGAAGCCGCGCTCGGCGGACGCAAGCTGACCAAAGCTGAGCTGCGGATGCTCCACCAGTCCGCCGCAGCGAAACAGCAACTGGTCCGGCTGCGCGGCGAGTGGATTCAGATCGACCCGGCTGAAGTTGCCACGCTGATCGGCCTTGCCGGAACCCGCAGCGAAGCACTGGCGTCGGAGCTGCTCCGAGCTGGCCTCGGTCTCGATTCCCTCGGTGCGCCAGACAACGTTGCGATCGACGGCGTGATCGCGACAGGCTGGCTCGGCGAATTGCTCGACGACGCACTGCACAGCACGATCACCCCGGTCTCGACGCCCGATGGATTCATGGGCACGCTGCGTCCGTACCAACAGCGGGGTGTGGCCTGGCTCGCATTCCTCGGTCGGCTCGGCCTGGGTGCATGCCTCGCTGACGACATGGGTCTCGGCAAGACCGCTCAACTGATCGCAACGATGCTCGCCGACCCTGCGGCAGGCCCGACGTTGGTGATCAGTCCAGTGTCGGTGCTCGGCAATTGGGAGCGAGAGCTGCAGCGCTTCGCTCCACATCTGACAGTGATGGCCCACCACGGTCGTGACCGTCACGACGGCAACGAGCTGCCATTCGCTCGGCGGGCGTCCCAGCACGACGTGGTGTTGACGACCTACTCGCTGATCGCCCGTGACATCGACCACCTCGCCGAAGTCGGATGGGCGCGGATTGCACTCGACGAGGCCCAACAGATCAAGAACCCTGGCACCGCCCAGACCAAGGCCGTCGCCCAACTCAGCGCCTACCGCCGGATCGCCCTCACCGGT
>JANNFQ010000167.1:0-1573 GCA_031380045.1 Acidimicrobiaceae bacterium | reverse complement strand
CGACCTGGATGGCCGCGCACAGGTCGGCGATCCATGGCAACAGCGCCGGCCTTGAGCCATGGCAGTTCTATGGACCATCGACTCGTATCGGTGACCGTATCCATCTGTTCCTGCTGATGCGACCCTACGAAACGATCACCGTTCGCGGACTGCCCGTCCGCCGAGTGCGACAGATCACCGACCTCGCATCCGGATCCGAGCTGCGTTGGTCGGCGCGCACGATGATCCTCGACCAACTCCGCTCCGACCCGGACGGCGAGATCACCATCGAAGTGCCAGAGCACCTGCTCGATCCATTGACGACGGTCATCGCGATCGACATCGACGGGCCGTCGTGACCCCACCCCTTCGAGTCGCCCCGTCGGTGGGCCGATGTACGACCACCTCTACGAGGTGTTCGACGAGGCAGGCGTCGACGTCGATGTCGTCGTCCACGAGAACCACCCGACGTTGAACCGCCGGGTAGCAGAGATGCTCGACTCGGGCGAGTCGCTCGACATCATCTCGACGCACGCAAAGTACACGCCGTCTCAGTCGCCGTGGCTGATCCCACTCGATGACCTCGTCGACAACAGCGCCCTCGATGCGCTCGCACCACTCGCGGTATCACTGTGCCGGTTCAAGAACCAGCTGTGGTGCCTCCCGCGGCTGATCGACGTACGCGTGCTCTGGGCACGCGCCGACCGCATCGACGTGGTGCCGGACACCTGGCGGCAACTCGACGCAGGCTCGGTCGTGTTCGGCTTCCCCGGCCGCGAGTCGGGTCTGTTCGGAACATTTTTCGAACTGGTCGATGGTGCCGGCGGCCACCGGTTCGACGCCGAGGGACGCGCGTGCGTCGAGTCCGACGAGGCCATCGCCGCGATCGAACTGCTCTGCCGTCTCACAGCTCGCGCTCCGGCCGCACTCCCAGGCTGGCACTACGACGACGTCGATGACGCGCTCGTCGACGGTCAGCTGGACGCTGCTGCGGCATGGCCTGGTGCTTGGAACCTGATCTCGCAGTCCGCCTTCGCCGATCGACTCGAGCCGTACCTCTACCCCGCCGGCCCAATCCGACGCGTCAGTTACTCCGGATGCCACGGATGGGCAATTCCCCGCACCGCACGCAACGTAGACGGTGCGCTCGATCTGGTGCACCGCCTCGTCGGCCACGAGGCGCAATCGCTGGATGCACGCGGCGGCAACGTCTGCGCACACACCGCCGCGTTCGCCGCTGTCCGCCCCATCGACGAGACCGACCGCCGACGCCTGGCCATCACCCGGCAGACCATCGAAGAAGCCATGATCACCTATCCGCCGTTGGCCCGTTTTCCCGAGATCGAAGAAGCCGGCTGGTCCGCCATCCACGATGCCCTGCTCGGCGACGTCAGCCCAGCTGATGCGGTCGCTCGCATCCAACGCAGCGCCCAGAGCATCCTCGCCATCACTCGACCACAGGAGACCAATTCATGAACCCAACGCCGCTCGCAGGGAGCACCGCGATCGTCACCGGAGCCGGTCGTGGCATTGGTGCCGCGTGTGCCCTCGCCCTCGCGGACGCGGGCGCCGACGTCGCCCTCGTCGCCCGGTC
>JANNFQ010000152.1:0-2043 GCA_031380045.1 Acidimicrobiaceae bacterium | reverse complement strand
GATGACGCGCTCGTCGACGGTCGGCTGGACGCTGCTGCGGCATGGCCTGGAGCCTGGAACCTGATCTCGCATTCGGCCGTCGCCGATCGACTCGAGCCGCACCTGTACCCCACCGGCCCAGTCCGACGCGTCAGCTACTCCGGATGCCACGGATGGGCGATTCCCCGCACCGCACGCAACATCGACGGTGCACTCGATCTGATGCATCGCCTCGTCGGCCACGAGGCGCAATCGCTGGATGCAGGCGGCGGCAACGTCTGCGCGCACACGGCCGCCTTCGCCGATGTCCGACCCGTCGACGAGACAGACCGCCGACGCCTGGCCATTACCCAACAGACCATCGAAGAAGCGATGATCACGTATCCGCAGTTGGCCCGTTTTCCCGAGATCGAAGATGCCGGCTGGTCCGCCATCCACGATGCCCTTCTCGGCGACGTGAGCCCAGCTGATGCGGTCTCTCGCATCCAACACAGCGCCCAGACCATCCTCGCCATCCCTCGATCACAGGAGACCAATTCATGAACCCAACGCCGCTCGCAGGGAGCACCGCGATCGTCACCGGCGCCGGTCGTGGCATTGGTGCCGCGTGTGCCCTCGCCCTCGCGGACGCGGGCGCCGACGTCGCCCTCGTCGCCCGGTCGATACATGAATTGGAGTCGATTGCCAGCCACGTTCGTGACCTCGGTCGCCAGGCCTGGGTCTGCCCGTGCGACATCACCAACCCGGCACAGGTGCGCGCCGTCGTCAGCTCGCTGGCCCGCGTGGACGTCCTCGTGAACAACGCCGGGACCGACAAGCCGACACCGTTTCTCGACGTCACTCCCGAGCTTCTCGACGAACTGCTCGCAGTGAACGTGAAGGGCACGTTCTACATGTCGCAAGAGGTCGCTCGACGTGCCATCGCCGCCAACCACGCCGCGTCGATCGTCAACATGTCGTCCCAACTCGGTCTCGTCGGATCCGGCTACGAGACGGCGTACTGCGCGGCGAAGTTCGGCGTCGAGGGCCTCACCAAATCGATGGCCGTCGAACTCGGCAGCAAAGGGATCCGTGTCAACGGCGTGGCACCCACCGTTGTCGAAACACCCCGTACCGCTGTCGCTCTGGCCAACGAATCCCTCCGCCTGATGATCATCGGCAAGATCCCCCTCGGACGACTCGCCACGCCCGAAGACGTCGCCGCAGCGGTCGTCTTCCTCGCCTCGCCCGCCGCAGGAATGATCACCGGAGTGACAGTGCCCGTGGACGGTGGGTGGACAGCTCAATGAGCGCCCAATGAACTACGCCAGCAGGGCATCGTTCTCGAGCAGGTCGACCCCTTCCTGGTTCGGTCAGCGGCGATACGGCTTGTTCGTTCACATGGCTGTCGCCACTGTTCCGGGTTTCGCCCCCGTTCATGAGTACGCAGAGTGGTACTGGTCGCACATCTCCGATCGCCGGCTCGATGACGTCCTACTTCATCCGGCACCGTTGCCGGAGGTGCAGGCCTGGCACAGGGCGCACTACGGCTCACGCACCTACGACGACTTCATTCCTGAGCTGACGATGCGTCGTTGGGATGCTGCCGAGATCGCCGACCTCGCCGTGCAGGCGGGGATGGGCTACGTGATCCACACGTCGAAGCATCACGACGGATATTGCTTCTTCGACTCTGCGCTCACCGACCGCACCTCGACGCGGAGCGGTCCTCAGCGCGACGTCGTGGGCGAACTCGCCGATGCCAGTCGGGCCGCGGGGCTGATCTATGGCCTCTACTACTCGCTGCTCGATTGGTCACACCCCGCGTACGGCGATCCGGCATACGTCACCGACTACTTGCACCCGCAAGTGACCGAACTCGTCGAGCGCTATGCACCAGACGTCCTGTGGGGTGACGGTCATTGGGGCCGACCGCACGATTACTGGCGCACGGACGCACTGTTCGAGTCGTACTACCGGACCATGGGAGACCGTGGGGCGGTGAACGATCGGTGGGGCAACGACCATGCGGATTTCATCACGTTCGAGTACGACACGCCGGCCGCCCCACCGACCCGAGCGTTC
>JANNFQ010000145.1:0-3628 GCA_031380045.1 Acidimicrobiaceae bacterium | reverse complement strand
CTCGACATCCTGATCAACAACGCCGGAATCGCCCCCGCCCAAGACCCACAGCGAACACAGCGGGCAATCGACAACCAGATGCTGCGAATGGAGGGTCGGGTCGACGATCTGGTGCCGCCCGACATCACCATCGACATGTCGGATGCCGACTGGGACCGGATGATCAGGGTGCATCTGTACGGCGCGTTCTACGGCACCCGCGCAGCACTGCGCCACATGACGCCTGCGCGCCGCGGCGCCATCGTCAACATCTCGTCGGTGCTGGGCCTGCGCCCGATGGCGGGCGCTGTTTCGTACGCGACTGCAAAGGCAGGCATCATCGCCCTGACCAAGTCGGTCGGCCAAGAGGTGGCACCGTTCGGCGTGCGCGTGAACGCCGTGTGCCCCGGTTGGGTCGACACTCCCCTTCTGACGCCGATGGACCCGTTGCTGATGGCCGGCATCGTCATGCAGATCCCGAGGGGGCGCATGGCCCAGGCCGCAGAGCTGGCCGAACTGGTGCGCTTCCTCAGCGGACCCGAGAGCAGCTACTGCAACGGCGATGTCTTCGCCGCCAGTGGCGGGTACACCTGATGCCCACGATCTTCACTCGCATCATCGATGGCCAGATTCCAGGCGTGTTCGTGCATCGCGACGACCAGTGCGTGGTGTTCATGTCGATCAACCCACTGGCGCACGGCCACGCGCTGGTCGTGCCGATTGCCGAGATCGATCACTGGATCGACATGCCTGCCCAGCTGGCGGCACACGTGTTTGCGGTGGCGCACCGTGTGGGTCGCGCCCAGCAGGCGGCGTTCCAGTGCGACCGCGTCGGCGTGATCATCGCCGGCTACGAGGTGCCGCACACCCACGTGCACGTCATTCCCACGCTGCACATGGGTCAGCTGAACTTCGCCAATGCTGCCGCCAGTGCCGATCCGGCGCAGCTCGAGTCGGCTGCGCAAGCGATCCGCGATCAGATGGGCAGCTGACCTTCGACGGGTTCGACGGGCTCGGCGGGTTCGACGGGCTCGAGCAACTCGGGGCCCTTGTTGCGAACGTTGTTGACTGCTGTGGAAACCGGGTGCATCGTCAGCAGTTCGTTCGGCGCAGGCACCAACAACTTCAGCAGCGACTGAATGTCGTTGTTCGACGAGTCGAGCCACTCGTGCCATCTGGTCGCAGGCAGGAAGACGGGCATGCGGTCGTGCACCGACGCCGTGGTGTCGTTGGCCGCGGTGGTGATGATGGTGCAGCTGTGCAGCCACGGCGCGTCGGCGTCGCCACCCTTCTCGCGCCACGTGGTCCACAGCCCGGCGGCCGCCAACGGTTCGCCGTCGCGACGGTGGATGTACATGGGCTGCTTGGTCTTCTGGCCGGCGATGGCCTGCCATTCGTAGTAGCCGTCCATGGGGATCAGGATGCGCTTCGAGGCCAGCAGCTTCTTGAACACCGGCTTCTCGGCGATGGTCTCGGACCGGGCGTTGATCATCTTCGATCCCACCTTGGTGTCCTTCGCCCAGAACGGCACGAGACCCCAGTGGAAGGCCTTGATGACCGGCTGCTCGTCGGGGGCACCAGCCCGTTCGACGATCGCCAGCACATCGTTGGTGGGAGCGACGTTGTAGTTCTGGCCCAACGGCTCGGTCTCGAACGAGGCGCCGAAGTACGCAGCGATCTGCTCGGGCGAGTTGCTGGACACGAAGCGGCCGCACATGAGTGCGAGCGTACGACAGCGTCAGCGCGTCGGAGTCACCCGTTCACTCGCCACGAATTGACGGCTAGCTCGCCAACGTCGGGTCGGTACTGCACGACTGCTCGGATCGACGTGGTGCGACCGTTCTTCTGAGCGGTCGAGATGAGCAAGAGCTTGACGTCGATGGGATTCGACTCGACCCCGATGGCGAAGGCGGATGCCGATGCCGAGGCCTGGGTGTCGAGCAGAGCAACGACAATCCCTCCCAACAACTGACCGTTCGCAGCATTGGTGATGTTGCCCAGCGTTGCACCTGTGTATGGCGCCCAGACGAGACCATGGATGGCAACGTCGTTGTTGCTCCCCGACTTCGTCTCGAGGATCCAGCTGTTGTGATTGAGCGTGCTCTTCGTGTACCCGGATCCCGTGGACTCCAGCGCATAGACGCTGAGGTAGGTCTCGTTCTGTCGGCGACGGAATATCTCGAGCTGACCGCCTTGTTGGATGTCGAACCTTGAGGTGCCGCCGAGGTAGAACGTCGCTCCGCCGCGACCACCCGTTGCCGCCGCGTTCACACGGTCCTGTTGCTGGGGGCCGGCACAGGCGGCGCTGTTGATCTTGGCGCTGTCGCCTGCTCCCGAAGGAAAGCCAGCGATGACTGTCTGGTTCGCCACCGTCAGCGTGACGTTTTCTAAGTAGTACTCACCGGCCAGGAAATAGTTGTCGCTCGACGACAGGGCGGGTGCAGTGGTGTACTTCCCGGGGCTGAACACTCGGCAGCCTGGGTTCGTATTATTGGGAGCGGGGTTGACCGAGCTGAGGATGCTGGCCGGCGGCGTCGAACTCGTCGGTGGGTTGAACAGCCCGGTGTCCCACGCCAGGTCGTTGCAGATCGGTCCACGGAAGAAGTCCGGTGTGAAGATCAGGTAGCCGGTGTCGATCTCTGGGATGGGTGTCGGGCTGTTGCAATCGGACGACGTGTACCACAGATCGCCATTCTCGATCTCGAGCTTTGCGGCCAGATCGATTCGCTCTGGATCTGCGACGTAGATGGGACCGCTGAAGGTCTTGATTTTGTCAGATCCGCCAGCGCCCTTCGTCGTGAACAGGGCCTTCGAGGATGGGACCCCTGCTCCCGTGACGACAGCGCCCCAACCCTGCAAGTCGCTGATGTTTGTGCCGACGCGACGACACGTGACGTTGGTGGTGGCTCCGTTGATCTCGGGCGGGAAGACGGTGGTGAAACCGCCACCGGTTCCGGCCTTCGTGGTGCACAACGTCTGGAAGTTCCGCAGACGCTCGATGCCGAACCTGAGCCCGCCGTCAGCGGCGGCCAGACGGTCAGCACGCTCCTCGACGACGTTGCCGTATCGGAGATCGGTGGTCACATAGCTGGCCAGGGCGATCACGACCATCGCCGAGACGATGGTGAGTGCCATCACGAGGGGCAGCATGGCTCCGGAATCCTGATCGTTCGGGTGCCGTGCGGCGCGGTGGCGCAAGAGGAACTTTTTCATCATTTCACGTCCAGTACGACAGTGGCGTATGGGCCGCCGGCAGCGCTGTACACGGCGATCGTACGATTGCCATCGGCCCATAGCTCAGAGGAACCTTGTGGATATCCCGGGAAGGTGACGGTGAACGTCGGCCCACTGCCGGTGAAGTTGTGGAACAGCTCGCCGTTCGGTGCACCCGTCTGAGCTCGCGCCTCCAGCCCGGTGCACACCCCGGTGGTGGTGATGGTCAGGGTGACCGCACTGGCCACGACACCAACGTTGGTGGCGCTGTTGCCATTGCCGTTCGGGTCGGTGTTCTTCACGCTCGTCGGTGAGAGAGTCTTCGAAGCGATCACGCAAGGCGGCAGCGTGGTCGTCGTGGTCGTAGACGTCGTGGATGTCGTGGATGTCGTCGACGACGTGGACGTGGTGCTTGCCGCCGGATTGGTGGTCGTGG
>JANNFQ010000135.1:0-5308 GCA_031380045.1 Acidimicrobiaceae bacterium | reverse complement strand
TCGGCCTCGAGCGGCCCCTGCCCGACGATCACAAAGCGAGCAGCCACCCCGCGGTCGGCCAGGGCCCGCGCCGCGCGCAGCAGATTGGGGTAGTCCTTTTGCAGGCGGAAGTTGGCGACGGTGCCGATGACGAACTCGTCGGGGCCGATGCCCAGTTCGGTTCGCACGGCCTGGCGTTGACACGAGAACGATCGGGCGTGATCGACATCGATGCCGTGGGTCAGCGTGGTGGCACGCTGGGCGACCCGACCTCGCATGGATTGCCGCGCCTCGTCGCTGACTGCAACGACGGCGTCGTCCCATCGCGACGTCAGCCGGTTCAGCCAGCGAGTGGGCCAGCCGAACGTGCCCCACGCGTTGTGCTCGGTGGTGACGATCTTCGGTCGCTTGCCGCGCATGGTTCGGGCGGCCAGGCGGGCCACCGAGCCGGGCAGTGGCGAGTGCACGTGCACCACATCCCAGTTGCCGTGGCGAATCAGACCGGCCAGCGCCAGCGGCCAGCGAAGGTCGGTGGGCCTGGTGCTGACGCAATGCGTGGTGACGCCAGCGTCTTCGAGCGCGCCGACCAGGTGGTCCTTGTACGGAAGGACGTAGGCACATTCGATGTGGAACTTGGTGCGATCGTGCGCAGCAGCGGCCGCTGCCAGCAGCGTTTCGGCGCCTCCAGGGCCCAAGCCCTTGATGACCCACAACACGCGAACCGGCATGCGTCGAAGCTAACGGAACCGCTGTTCGGATCGCTGCGTACACTCGCGTCTCGTGCGCCCGTTGCGATTCCAGGCCACGGCACGGCCGTTGGCGGTCGACGATGTCGACACCGCCGTGTTCGATGGTGAGGCGGTGGTCTTCCACGAATCAAGTGGCAACGTGCACCTGTTGGGCGGGGTGGTCGGCGCGGTGTGGGTCATGTGCGACGGATCGACCAGCGTTCACGACATGTCCGCCGAGCTGCAGCGCGTGTTCTCGCTGGATGCCGACGCGTTGGCGACGATGGTCGACGAGTCGCTCACCCACTTGGCTGACCACGGTCTGCTGCTCGGTGAGGAAGCTCGATTGTCGGACCACGACGGCCTGTCGCTGCAGCCGTGAGTCGATTACGATGCACCGCTCAAGCTGTCGGCTTCACCGTCGCTCCAGCTGACTCTTCACGATGAGCAACACTTCGGCACTCGGGGCCGCACGCAGCCGGTGGTGGGTGATCGCCCTCTTCATGGCCATCGGAGCAGCGCTGGCCGCGCTGCCAACACCCGACCGTGTGGGGCAGGAATCGCAGGCCACCCGCTACACCGCCACCCACACGTTGCTGTTGAACAACCCCGCGTTGGCGCAATCCACCACCGCTGCGGTCTCACCCAGCCAGGTCACGCTGTTCGCCACCACCGGCGATGTGCCCGAGCGTGTGAAAGAGATCATCGGTTTTGCCGGGAACGCAGCGCAGTTGGCCAGTACGGTCGCCGTGACCTTCGATGTGAACACCGGTGCCCTGACGTTCGCCACCACGCAAGACACCGCCACGCAGGCCGAGCTGGTCGCCAACACGTTCGCCGAACAGACCAACACGTTCATCGCCCAGCGTCAGGACCAGGTGTACCAAGACCGGTTGGCGGCCTCGTTGACCCGCCTGGAAGATCTGCAAGGTCGGCTGGACGACATCACGCAGCAGCTGGCGACCCAGCCCGAAGATGGCGTGCTGCTGGCCCAGCGCGACGCAATCTCGCGCCAATACAGCGTCGCCTTCGAACAGAACGATCTGCTGAACGCCGAGCCAACCCTGCTGGTGTTCAGCACGCTGGCCAGCGCGCAGGCCGTGCCCATCGCCAGCAGTGGGCTGGGGGCACCCCAGTCGCGCAGCACGCGAGGCGCATTGGGGGCCATGGTCGGCGCCATCGCCGGCCTGGGCGTGGCCATGGTGCTGGGGCGCCTCGATCGACGGCTGCGCAGCCGCGACCAGGCCGAGGCCGTCACCGGGCTGCGCGCCCGCGTGATCATCCCCAAGGCAGCAGACGACCGCCAGGCGCAAGCCATCTTGACCAGCGGTCGGCACGACTCGCTGTCTGACGCGTACCGAACGTTGCGCAACGTGGTGGGATTCGTGCACGGCTCGATGCCGGCCGTGCAACGCGCCCGCATCACCCTGGTCGTCTCACCAGGCCCGGGCGAGGGCAAGACCACGCTGGTCAGCAACCTGGCCGCCACCTTCGCCGAGACCGGCCAGCGCACCATCGCCGTCAACACCGACTTCCGCCGGCCGCAGCTGGCCGCTCGTCTGACCGATCATGCACGCGAGTCCATGCCGTACATCTTGGAAGACCTGGGCTGGGTCGAGCCGGCCACGCTGCTGCGGCCCACCAACATCGACAACCTGTCCATCCTGGACCTCGGCTCGTTGGGGTCGCCTGACGAACTGGCGCGAGTCACCGCCTCACTGCTGCCTCGACTGGCGATGGACTGTGACTCCATCGTCATCGACAGTTCGCCGGTCACCGCCACGGCCGAGGTGTTGGAACTGGTGCCGTTGGCCGACGTGATCATCGTGGTCGTGCGCCTCAATCGCACCGAGATGACCGCGGCCGAGCGCACGATGGCCACCCTGAAAGACCTGACCAATGCGCCGCTGCTGCTGGTGATCGCGGGCATGAAGCAGGAAAAGACCGATTACTACTACGACTACAAAGACCGCCGGCAGGCTTCGTCGAAGCCGCCCAAGAACGACAAAGGCCGTCGTCATGCCGAGACCGTGGCACCGCCCCCGCGGCGGCCCAAGCCACGGCCGACCGTCGAACCGGTCTCTTCCCAACTGAACATCGACGAGATCGACGAGTTCCTGCGTCGGCGCCCCCCGCTGCCCGACCGATGAACCCTCGACGATGAACCCTCACCGATGAAACCTCGACGATGAACACGGAGTTGTCCAGGTTCGCCATCATCGGCGTCGCCATCGGCTACCTGGTCGCCATGACCTGGGCGATGAGCAACATCGCCTACGACATCTGGGGTGCCCTCATCGTGATCCCGCCGATGACGGTGCTGACCGTGTTGGGTGTGCGCCGGCTGTTCGCCGAGCAGCTGCCGGCATTGGTCATCCCGATGCTGTGGGGCTTCGTGCTGAAGCTGGGTGGCAGCGCGGCTCGCTACTGGATCGCCTTCGACGTGTACGGCGGTGCGTCTGATTCCGGGCGCTATCACGACTACGGCAGGGCGATGGCCGGCACGGTGTGGAGCGGCGAGAACAACCTGGGCAGTGTGCTGCCCGCCGGTACCGGCACGCAGTTCGTCGAGCGATTCACGTCGTTCGCCTACACGCTGTTCGGATCCAGCAAACTCGGCGGCTTCCTGCTGTTCGGATGGCTGGCGTTCTGGGGTGTCGCGTGGTTCGTGAAGGCGGCATGCGTGGGCGTTCCGGGGTTGGCGCAGCGTCGCTACGCGTGGCTGTGCGTCATCGCTCCCAGCTTGGTGTACTGGCCATCGTCGATCGGGAAGGAAGCGCTGATGCTGTGCTTCCTGGGCATCGCCACCTATGGCATCGCCCTGCTACTGGTGCGGGCTGCGTTCCTGCGTCCGTTGATCTACACGGCCATCGGCATCACGGGTTCCGCGCTGGTTCGCCCGCACATCGCCGGTGTGTGGTTGGCCGCCGTGGTGCCCGCACTTCTGGTTGCGCTGGGCCGCACGTTGGGTCGCGATCAGCGGCGCACCGGGCGCGGTACCGAGGTGCTGATGCTGCTGTCGGTCGTGGCGCTGGCCTGCGTGGATATGGCCAACGTCGGGTCGTTCGCAATGCGCTACATGAAACCAAACGACGACGAAACGTCGGTCTCGCAAGGCATCACCGCCATCCTCGAAGAGACCACTCGGCGATCGGACACGGGTGGTTCGAACTTCCCGCCATTGGTCGTCAGCGGTCCGAAGGACTGGCCGTACGCGGTCGTACGCACCCTGACGCGGCCGATGCTGTACGAGGCGCACGGCGTGTTGCAGTTGCTGTCGGCCGCCGAGATGACGGCGCTGATCGGGCTGTGCCTGCTGTCGTGGCGCCGGCTGGCGGCGTTGCCGCGATCCATCGCGACCATCCCGTTCGCCGCCTTCGCAGTGACAGCGCTGTTCGTCGCCGGGTTGGCGTACACCAGCTTCGCCAACCTCGGCATCCTCACCCGACAGAAGTCGCTGGTGTTCCCGTTTCTGTTGCTGATCCCATGCCTGCCGTTGCCGAAGCGTCGAGCAGAAGAGGCGCCGGTCGAGGCCGAGCGAGAGCTGGCACTCGTACGATGACCGGCATGCGGGTGGTGGTCACGGGCGGGGCAGGATTCATCGGGGGCAACCTGTGCCGCACGTTGCTGGCGGCCCCCGGCATCGACGGTGTCTCGGTCGTCGACGACTTGTCCAACGGAACACGCACCAACCTCGACGGGCTCGACGTGCGCTTCGTCGAGGGCAGCATCCTGTCCGACACTGCGCTCGACGAAACCTTCGATGGCGCCGACGCGGTGGTGCACCTGGCTGCGCTGGGCAGCGTGCCGCGCAGCGTTGCCAACCCGTTGGCCACCCATCACGCCAATGCAACGGGCACCTTGATGGTGCTTGAGGCGGCTCGCCGTCACGGCAACCTGCACACCATCGTGGCCAGCAGCAGCAGCGTGTACGGCAGCAACCCCGTCTTGCCCAAGCACGAAGAACTGGCCACCCGGCCTCTGTCGCCGTACGGCGGCAGCAAGCTGGCCACCGAGGCCTACGCCCTGGCGTGGGGCACGTCATACGACATGCCCACGTTGGCGTTCCGCTTCTTCAACGTGTTCGGGCCGCTACAGCCGGCCGGCCACATCTATGCGGCCGTCATCCCGCTGTTCGCCCACGCTGCCCTCACCGGTCAACCGCTGGTGGTTCATGGCGACGGCACGCAGAGCCGCGACTTCACGTATGTCGATTCGGTGGCTGCTGCCATCGCCGATGCGGTGCTGCGGCGGGTGTCCAGCCCCACCCCGGTCAACCTGGCATTCGGCACGCGGGTGACGTTGCTGGATGTGATCGCGCAGCTCGAATCCATCGTGGGCCACGAGGTGTTGTGCACCCACCTGCCCAACCGGGCCGGCGACGTGCCCCACAGCCAGGCCGATACCGGCCGGCTGCACGAGTTGTTTCCCGATGTGCAGGCGGTGCCGTTCACCGATGGTCTACGTCGCACCGTCGAGTGGATGCGTTCGACGCACGCGTAGGGCCACCAGGGCCAGCAGCACGCTGATCGGCGCAGCGATCGCCACGGCCACGACAGCGGGCGATGCCGTCGGTTGCAACGCTCCGGTTCGGGCAACGC
>JANNFQ010000127.1:0-7807 GCA_031380045.1 Acidimicrobiaceae bacterium | reverse complement strand
CGTGCACCAGGGCCAGATCGGCCGGGGTGCGCACCTGAACGGCGTCAGCTTCGAGCTGTTGTAGAACCCGCTGATGCGCGCTGAAGGCGCCCTGCAGCGCCAGCACACCGATGGTGAGGGCCGGTGCACCGGCGACCGGTGCCGATGGCAAGGCCGCGTCCACCTGGGGGCCGCTCGGGCGCCGTGCGGTTCACGAGCTCACCAGCCTCGCTCGGCGTAACGCTGGTTGATCTCGTCCATGCCGATGCCGGTCATGGGCGCACCCAGACCGCGGCTGACCTTGGCCAAGATGTGCGCATCCCGGAAATGCGTGGTCGCCTCGACGATGGCCTTGGCCCGCGGCGACGGATCGTCGCTCTTGAAGATGCCCGAACCAACGAACACGGCTTCGGCGCCAAGCTGCATCGCCAGCGCGGCATCGGCAGGAGTCGCGATACCGCCGGCGCAGAACAGCGGCACCGGCAACCATCCGGTTTCGGCGATCTCTTGCACCAGCGGCAGTGGCGCCTGCAACTGCTTTGCCCATTGGAACAGCTCGGCCGAATCGGCCTGAGTGATCTTGCGGATGTCGCCGATGATGTTGCGCAGGTGCCGCACGGCCTCGACGATGTTGCCGGTGCCGGCCTCGCCCTTCGAGCGGATCATGCAAGCGCCTTCGCTGATGCGGCGCAGCGCCTCGCCCAGGTTGGTGGCGCCGCACACGAACGGCACGGTGAACGCGAACTTGTCGATGTGATGTGTCTCGTCGGCGGGCGTCAGCACTTCGCTCTCGTCGATGTAATCCACGCCGAGTGCCTCGAGGATCTGCGCCTCGACGAAGTGGCCGATGCGCACCTTGGCCATGACCGGGACGGTCACCGCGGCCTTGATGCTCTCGATCATCTCGGGATCGCTCATGCGGGCAACGCCACCGTCGCGGCGGATGTCGGCGGGCACGCGCTCGAGTGCCATGACCGCACATGCACCGGCATCCTCGGCGATCTTGGCCTGCTCGGCTGTGACGACATCCATGATGACGCCACCCTTCATCATCTCGGCCAGGCCGCGCTTGACGCGGTAGGTACCCGTTGACGCGGCGGAGTTCGAGCTCATGGCTTCATCGTACCCGTCCACCGGACTGGCACCCACAGCAGATTCGGCAGCAGATTCGGCAGCAGATTCGGCAGCAGATTCGGGGTCAGGTCAGTGGCGACATCGTGAAGATGCGCGACAGTTCGACCCAGGTGCGTCCGGGCGTGAGGGCGATGACGTTGCCGGCCTCGTCCTTCAGCTGGAACGGCTGCAGCCGATCGCCTCGGGTCCAGGTGCCGGTGATCATGACGCCACCGGTGAACACCCACGCCGCGCCGGTGCCGACGGTCTGCGCCTCGGGACTGCGGGCGTCGGCCGGGCTGGGCTGGTAGTCGGTCTCGAGGATGACCACGTTGGCAGCGTTCACCTGACCGAGGGTGGCATCGTCATGCGGCTTGCCATCCTGGAATCGCAGGTAGCTGGCACTGCCCGCGTCCCAGGTCCAGTTGACCTTGACACCGTCCATCTTCAGATCGACACCCTTGGTGGCCTCGCCGTTGAACGCCTCACCGTCGGTGCGGTACGTGAACTGTTGCGGCGGCGCCGGCGCGTAGAGGGGGGTGAATCCGTACAGCGCCGGGGTGGAGTTGTACAGGGTGTGCTCGCTTGCTTCGTTCTTGCGCTTGTTGCGGAAGAAGCCACCCTTGCCGCCGGTGGACGACGGGCTGAGCTCGACCAGGTCGCTGTCACGGATGGCCCTGGTGACGTTCGGGTTACCGCCGCTCCATGCAAACAGCGGCTGGTTCAGCGAGCCCAGCAACGCCACGTCTTGCGTGCGGCCGGAACGGATGGGGCCGACGCGTTCGGCGTCCTGGCTTTGGAACACGACGGCGAAGCGCGTCAGCTTCTCGACGTTCTCTTCGTAGACGATGTCGGCAGAGTTCAAGCCGAACTGCGGGCGCGCCTGTGGATGGTTGTCGATCTTGACGACCAGCGCCGGCCGATTGGCCAGGTTCTGATCGGTGATCGGCAGACCGGTCAGCGGCATGACCGGGTCGGCAGGAATGGTCGTCGTGGTGGATTCGGCCGTGGATGTGCTGGTCGCCGTCGGCTTGGTGGTGGTGGATGTCTCGGCCGCCGGCGCCGCCGTGGTGGTGGTCGCAACCGGCTGCGTTGTGGTGGTGGCGGCCGTGTCGTCGCCGCCGCCGCACGAGGCAGCGACCAGCGCAACCAGGGTGACGGCCGCGAGGCGGGCATGGATTCGTGTACGAGTTGAAAGCATCAGAGTTCCCTCAGCAACGCGATTCGCTCTTCGAGCGGGGGGTGGGTATCGAACATTCGGTGGACCTTGCCCAACTTGCCGCCGTCGCCGACTCCGGCCATGGGCTGTTCGATCCACAGGTGTGCAGTGGCGGTTGACGCCGAGTGCGTGACGGTGGTGTCATCACGCAGCTTTTCTAACGCCGAGATGAGACCGGGCGGGTAACGGGTCATCTGGCATGCGGTGACATCGGCCAGCGTCTCGCGCTGGCGACTGATGGTCGCCTGCATGAGGCGCGCCAAGATCGGAGCGAAGATGAGCAGCGCGAAACCGACGTAGGCCAGCGGGTTGCTGCCACCCTCGCGGTCGCCGCTGCGTGGCACTCGCCCGCCGTTCCACCACATGAGCCTGATGGTCATGTCGGTCAGCAGGGCGATGCTGCCCACCAGCGTGACGGCCAATGTGGAGACCAGGATGTCGTAGTTGCGGATGTGCGACAGTTCGTGAGCCAGCACACCCTCGAGCTCGACTCGATTCATCTTCTCGAGCAGGCCGGTGGTCACTGCAATGGCCGCGTGGCGCGGGTTGCGACCGGTTGCGAAGGCATTGGGTGCAGGGTCGTCCACGATGTACACGCGAGGCTTCGGCAGGCCGCCGGCGATGCACAAACCCTCGACCAGGTTGTGCAGGCGTTGGTACTGCTGAGGGTCGGCCGGGTGGGCCCGACTGACCCGCAGGGCGATGGCGTCGGCCTTCCAGTACGAGGCGAAGGCGATGACCGCAGAGATCGCGAAGGCCACGATGGTTCCGGCGACGCCGTAGCCGACGAGCACACCAACGGCGGCGCCGACGATGGCCAGGAACACCACGAATCCCGCGACAAGCGCGACGCTGCGACGGCGATTTGCACGAATGAGATCGAACATGACGTCCGACAGGGTAACGGCGCGCCGGCCGCCACCACTGGCACCCTGGGTCGGCGGACGTCACCGACGCGGCGAATTGACCCGCATCACCCCAGGTCAGGGGTCAATTGCTCAGAACCCGATCTTGGGGACCTCGCGGGCCGCTTCGTCGGCTTCGAAGTACTCGCGCTTGGTGAACTTCATGATGTTGGCGAAGATCACCGTGGGAAAGGCCTGCAGCTTGTTGTTGTAGTTCAGCACCGAGTCGTTGTAGAACTGCCGGGCATAGGCGACGCGGCCCTCGGTGGCGCTGAGCTCTTCCTGCAACGCCAGGAAGTTCTGGTTGGCCTTCAGGTCGGGGTATGCCTCGCTCAGTGCGAACAACTGCCGCAATGCGCCGGTCATCTGCGTGTCGGCCGCGGCCTGCGCATGCGGATCGGCGGGCGCGGCCATGGCGGCATTGCGAGCCTTGATGACGGCATCCAGCGTTTCCTTCTCGTGCGCTGCATAGCCCTTCACCGTTTCGACCAGATTGGGGATGAGGTCGATGCGTCGCTTCAGTTGCACATCGATCTGCGACCACGCGTTCTCGACCTGGTTGCGACTGCGAATCAGGCCGTTGTAGGTGACAACGACGATGACGATGAGTACGACGATGATCGCCAGAACGATCCACTTCATGTGTTCTCCTCTCGGCCGTCGGGCATTGCCGACGGGCGTCCACGAGCGACATCGCTGGACGATGGCGCACCGACCGAGACCTGTCGCAGCCAGTTCACCATGGGTCCGAGCATACGGGACGCTCGCCGACGCTCGTGTGCCAGCTCTAACAGGCGCCGGCGCTCGTAGCGATCGGCGGCGATCCGTCGGTAGTGGGCGGCATACAGCTGCGCCAGCGTGCGCATCGAGAATTGATCGGCGCGCAGTTGCCCGGCGGCCGTCAGCCGATCGCGTAGTTCCTCGTCGTACAGGGCGCGCTTCAGCGCCGTCGCCAACTGTTCGACATCGCCAGGCTCGACCAGGACTGCATCGACGTCGTCGGTCGCCACGTTGCGGTACCCGTCCAGGCCACTGGCCACGATGGCGGTACCGGCGGCCATCGCCTCGATCAGCACGACGCCGAACGACTCGCCGTGCAACGACGGTGCACAGAAGACGGTAGCGGCCTTCATGCGGGCGATCTTGTCGGCGTCGGTCAGCCTGCCCAGCCATTGAACGCGAGCATCGCCGGCGAAGGCCTGTCGCAGCCGCTCGGTGTCGGGACCCGTGCCGGCCAGCCACAACGTGACCTCGTCGGGCAGCAACCGCATGGCCGCCAGCAACACCTCCAGGCCCTTGCGCTCTTCGTGGCGTCCGAGGAAGAAGATGGTGGGCGTGGCGGCGCGAACGACTTCGGCGCCCCGATACGTGTCCAGTTCGACTCCATTGAACAAGATCTCGTACTCGCCACCGATGTACCGATGGACCAGTTCCATGGCATCTTTCGAGACTGCGACGCGGTGCACCAAACGATGGCTGGCGGCCAACACCGGACGGCGACCGTACTTGTACGCAGCACTGTCGCCGGCCGAGTGGAACGTGGCGATGATCGGCGCAGTGTGCATCAGGGTGGCGGTCTGCGTGCACCCCGGGACGAACGGCTCGTGGATGTGCAACACATCGAACTCTTCCTCGGTCAGCGCCCGAATGGTGCGCAGCTGACACGCTGGATCGGGGGCCAACGGGGCGATCGATCCGTTGGCCGAAGTGGGCAGGCTGTTGCCCAGCGGGGTGACGAACGTGGCCGGCGGCGGGCCGTCGCACGGGGCCAGCACCCGCACCTCGATGCCCATCCGCCGCAGTTCGCGGCTGAGGCCCATGACCTGGGCCTGCACGCCACCGGGCACCGACAAGCTGAAGGGGCACACCATGCCGACGCGAAGAGGGCCCATTGGCCGTGAACCCTATCTCACCCCCCGACGTACCTTCCTCGGGTGTTTGCTCTGGGGAAGGTACGTGTTTGCCCAGGTACTGCACCGGGTACGGAAGTCCGACTCAACTACAGCCAAATCAACTACAGCCAAATCAACTACAGGAGGTCGCCAATGAAGGCAACCAGACAACAGTCCATTCGACGCGGCGTGATCGCGTCAGTCGTCGGAGTAGGGGCAATCGCCCTCATCGCTCCGGTCATCGCCAGTGGTAGCGCCGTCAACACGATCGGTTCGGGGTCCACGCTGCATCAGTTCACCGCCCAGATGAACGGTGCCAGCGAAGTCCCCGGGCCCGGCGACACCGATGGCACTGGCTCGGCCACGGTCACGGTGGATACGGCCACCAACCAGATCTGCGTCGACATTCGTGTCAGTGCCATCGCCACGGCAACTGCAGCTCATATCCATCCCGGTGCAGCCGGCGCCGCCAACCCGCCGGTTGTCGTCCTGACCGCCCCGACGCCGACATCGGCCACCTGCGTCACCGATGCCACGAACGCTCCGCTGATCGTCGCTGCTCCGGCGAACTTCTACGTGAACGTGCACAACGGCGACTTCCCGGGCGGCGCCATTCGCGGCCAGTTGGCAGCAAGCACGGCCCTGAAGGGCACGACCCAGTTGCTCGTCGAGCCAGTGCGTGTGTACGACTCGCGTGAAGGCACCCCGGCACCGGGCCCATTGGCAGCAAACGAGACGCGAGTCATCAGCTTGGCATCCGGCAAGAACGGCGCCGGTGCAACCGTCCCGGCCGTACCTGCGGGAGCAGTTGCCGCAATGGTTCGCCTCACGCTGGATGGCGCGGTCAACCAGGGCTTCATGAAGCTGTACTCCAACGCCTTGACGGCACAACCTGCCAGCTCGGCGATCAACTGGTACGAGACTGGTGCCATCGTCGGTGCCGACGCAACTGTTGCCATTGATGCAGAGGGCAAGATCAAGGTGACCGGTGGAGTGAACCAGGCGAACGTCATCATCGACGTGGTCGGCTACATCTTCTGACCAACCTGCAACCGAACCGGCCGATCACTCGCTGATCAGTCGATCTTCGAACCGGTGCCCACCCAGCCGGGTGGGCACCGGCGCGTTCGCGTCGGGTACCGTGCCGCGATGCCTCGTCTGCCTGCACTGTCTGTCATCGGCACACCCACGAAACGCATCCCGTTGTTGGAGATTGCGGCCGAGGCCGATCGGTTGGGCTTTGCCGGTCTGGCCAGCCCCGGCATCCACGGCAACTTGGCATTGTGCGGGTCGCTGGCCCACGTGACATCGACGATCCCGTTCTGGACCAGCATCCAGCCCATCTACCACAGCCATCCTGCCGAAGTGGCAATCACCGCCGGCCATCTGGCCGAGGTCAGCGGCGGACGATTCACGCTGGGTCTCGGAGTCAGCCACGCACCGGCCATGGACCGCCTGGGCCTGACCACCGGCAAGCCACTGGCAGACATGCGTGCGTACGTGGAAGGCATTCGCGGCGCCGAGCGATCGGCCGGGGCGTTGCCACCCATCGTGTTGGCAACACTGCGTGATCGCATGCTGGACCTTGCCCTTCAGGTGGCCGATGGCGCCGTGTGGGCCAATGCCTCGCAGTCGTACATGCCCACGCAGGTGGCGCGTGTGCCCGCCGACCGTCGCGAATCGTTCTGGATGGCCAACATGCTGCCGACGGTGATCGACGATGATCATGCCGCTGCTCGCGCCATTCACCGCCGCACGTTGACTGGCTACGTCTCGCTGCCGAACTACCGCAACTACTGGAAGCAGGCCGGCTACCACGACGAGATGACGGCCATCGAGGCAGGGTTGCAGGCTGGCGATCGTGACGCAGTGGCGGCGGCGATGACCGATCGATGGATCGACGACTGCACGGTGTCGGGCAGCGAGACCGAAGTGCGCGATCGCATGGAGGCATGGTTCGACATGGGTGTCCTGCCGATTGCGGTCATGTCGTCCACCACCGGCGGGCAGCTGAAGGCCATCCGCCAACTGTTCGATCTGTACGCCTGAACTCGGGTTTGTGTCAAAGGTGCAGCGCTGTGGCCAGGGCTGTGAGTCCGAAGGTTTGACACAGACTGGGCCTCGGGGCCTCGGGGGCTCAGGCGTGCTGGATCGCGGCGAGCACTTCGTCCATGCCGGCCAATGAGTGCCCACTGACGAACGTGTCCACGAACGGCAGCGCGGCGGCCATGCCGCCGGTGGACGGCTGGAACGATGGGCTCTGGCGACGAGGGTTCACCCACACGATGTGATGCGCCAATCGCGACAGCCGTTCCATCTCGCGGGCCAGCACCGCCACATCGCCGGCTTCCCACCCGTCCGACACGATCACCACTACGGCGCCGCGCGCCACACCGCGCCGACCCCACCGATCATTGAAGTCGGCGAGTGCTTCCCCGATGCGCGTGCCGCCTGACCAATCGGGGGCGGCCGCCATGGCCGCTGCCAGAGCGAGGGCCGGATCTTGGACCGCCAGCTGGCGGGTCAGCCGGGTCAGTCGCGTCGCGAACACGAACGCCTCGGCGCGCACCGCCCGTACCGCTCCGTGGAGCAGGTACAGGTACGCCCGACCGTAGGCCTCCATCGAACCCGACACGTCGGCGATCAGAACGATGCGTCGCGGCCGGCGGACGCGTCGGCGATGAATCGGGCGAGTCGGG
>JANNFQ010000426.1:0-3528 GCA_031380045.1 Acidimicrobiaceae bacterium | reverse complement strand
CATCGCCTACGGCTACCTGCCCATCGAGCTGGCCGACCGCCGCGATTTCGTGATCGAGGTGTACGGCGAACCGATTCCCGCCATCCGTCACGACCGCCCGCTGTACGACCCCGACAACGTCCGTCTCAAGAGCTGAAGTGGCTCTGCAGCTGATCTGCTGAACAAACTCAAGAAACCTCGTGCGGTGGCGATCGAGCGTGCGCATGACTGAGCACATGTTCGAGGCTACATTGCCCACCGGTTTCGGTTTCAGCTGAACCGGTGTCTGCTGAACGGCGGGTCGATGATCTCGAACGGCGGTTTGCCGGGGTCAGCGGCACCTCAACGTGATGCACGGCCAACTCGTCGCTGGCCGTCGAGACGATCGCGACCAAGGGCTGGCACGGGTCGGGTTCCGCTCGGTCGAGCATTGCGTGTCGCTCCGCTCCGGCCTCTCACGGGTACGCGCCCAACAAGCGTGCAACTCGCGCGACGCGCTCACGAACTCCCCGTCACCAACGGCGCGTTGCGGTCGGGCCGGTTGTCCCTCGAAGGGGGGCGCCCCGCGACGCCAGCAGCCCGACCGCGCCGCCCAAGGCGACGGCCAGTTTGCTGCGTCCGTTCGAGTGGATCGCCACGGCCACTGCGGCGGTCACGCTGAGTGCGACCTTGATGAACACGGTCGCCTGGTAGCTGGTCGATGTGTCGGCCACGTCGATGTCGGCCAAGTTCCAGATCCCGGTCACGACCGAGCAGGGCGAACGCGGGCCATGCCAGCCGGGCGAACGCCTTGGCCACCCCGACTGCCAGAACTTTTCTGGAAACCTCTCGACAGGGGTTGCACTCCTCATTTCGTCGAACTAGCGTTCGATGCACGCCGATCTTCCCCCGGTGGTTCGCACGCTCGTCGCGCTGCAAATTGCCCGTGAGCCAAGCCTCGTGGCTTGACCTGACAGTTGGGGGGTGTCATGGCGGTCGACCTACCGAAACTGGTGCACGCCTTTTCCTCGTTGACCGCTGCAGCGGTGACCGACGATGTCGCCCAACGCGATCAGGCTCAGGTCGAGGCACTGCTTGCCCACGCTGCGCGAGTGCAGTCGTTGGCCGAATCGGTTCGCTTGGCCGCAGTGCGCCGCCTCGCCGATCTCGCCCGTCAGGACGCATCCATCGAGCCCGATGAAGTTGTCGCCCGGCACAGCCGGACCAGTCGCCGCGACGCACAACGCACGTCCGGCCGGGCCAAGGTGACCGAACAGATGCCACAGCTGTCCGACGCACTGATGACTGGCGATGTGTCGGTCGACCACATCGATGTCATCGCCCAGGCGCTCGGCAGACTCGAGCGCCAGGCGCTCGGCAGACTCGAGCCCGACGAGCGGGTTCGTCTCGCCGATCAGGCTTCGTGGATCGCGATCATGGCCGCCAACTGCACTCCCGAAGAACTTGCCAAGAAGCTACGGCGACGTGTTCGCGAGCTGTCGTCCGACGATGGGATCGCACGGTTCGAGCGCCAGCGACGTGCCAGCACGATTCGTTCGTGGATCGACCCAGACACCGGCATGTGCCGGCTGGCTGGCGAGTTCGATCCCGAGAGCGGCGCCCGGCTCATGGCCAGGCTGCGTCAAGAAGTCGAGACCAAGTTCCACGGCCCGCTTCCCGAGACGTGTCCTGACGACGACCGCAAGCAAGGCCACCTCACCGCCCTGGCGCTGCTCGACCTGGTCACTGGCACGCGACCGTCGTCCGGGCCCGACCGTCGCGTGCCCGAGTTCATCGTGGTCATCGATCAGCAGACCCTGTGGCATGGGTTCCACGCCCAGTCGCGAGTCGAGATCACCGGCGACGTTCAGCTGCCGCTCGAGACGCTGCGTCGGCTGGCCTGCATGGCGGACATCATTCCGGTCGTCCTCGGCGGCGACGGGGTAGCACGCGATGTCGGACGCGCCCTACGCATCGCCACCCCTGCTCAGCGCCGGGCCATGCGGGCGATGTACTCCACGTGTGCAGTGCCCGGATGCTGTGTTCCGTTCGACCAGTGCGATCTCCACCACATCCGCTACTGGCGCAACGGGGGCCGCAGCGATCTGGGCAACTTCGTGCCGCTGTGTTCCAAACATCATCATTGCGTGCACGAGGGCGGTTGGACGCTCCACCTGTCGCCCAGCGACCGAGTACTGACCATCACCTTGCCCGACGGAACCACGCGGGCGAATCCTCCGCCCTACGCGGTTGTCGCGTGACGGGCGCGTCGTCAGGTGTGCAAGGCGGCCAGCACCGTGCTTGCGGCCAGGCGCCGGTCGTCCAGAGTGGACGACAGCTCCGGGTCCCCGCCCAACAGCGTGGCCGCGCTGATGCCGATCGCGGCTTGCAACTCGCGGAGGTTGCGGGGCGGGGGGAAGTACTCATCCTCGTCGGTCACACGCATCAGCTCCACACCGAGTCGTGGGGCCAGCCGAGCCAGCGTGGCCTCGACCAGTTCCTCCGGCGCCGAGGCCCCCGCGGTGACCCCCACCGTGCCGGTCAGGTCATCGGGCAGTTCGTCGGCATGATTGATCCGAAAGACGCGCTGGGCGCCTGCCTGCCTGGCCAGCTTCTCGAGGGCGCGGGTGTTGCTGCTGTTTGCCGACCCGATCACCACGATCGCGTCGCACCGCTCGGCCATCGCCATCAACGCCGACTGCCGATTCGTGGTGGCGAAGCACAGATCGCTACGACCCGGCATCCAGGCGCCAGGGAACTTGACCTGCACTGCTTCGGCCACATCCTCCCCAATCACGATGCGACAGCGTGGTCTGGGCCAGCAACGCCAGACCGATACGCATCTACATGCACCTCGACACCGAAGGCGCCCGGATCAACAACCAACGCATCCCCCAAGCCCTCTCCGACCAGCCACCGCTGGCACTGGTTCACCTCAGCCGCCGTCCACTGCAGCATCGCCAGACAGCGCGGCTGCCTGAGTGGCGCGTGCGAAACTGGGTCATGGGTTTGCTCGAGGCTGCGCTGGCGCGGGTTGCGATGTTCGACGATGTCGATCCGGGAACGGTCACGCGGCTGGCGGGCATGACCAACGTGAACCATCTGGTCGAGGTCGAGGGTCAGCGCTACGTGCTGCGCATTCCTGGTGCTGGCACCAGCGAATACATCGACCGGGTGGCCGAACAGACGGCTGCGTGCAGCGCCGCCGAAGCGGGAGTGAACGCCGAGGTCATCTTCTTCGACGCGACCGATGGGTTGATGGTCACCCGTTTCGTCGACGGCGCGGCCACCATGAACCCCGAGCGATTTCTTGACCTGCGTGCAGTAGCCCGTGCCGGTGTTGCCTTTCGGCAGTTGCACACCCGGGCCCAACCATTCGCCACCGACTTTCAGTTGTTCCCGATGATCGACGAGTACAAGGCACTGCTGGCCTCGAAGGGCGCCGCGCTGCCCGACGGCTACGAGCAGTTGCAGGCCAGGGCCGATGCCACCCGGCAGGCGCTGCGGCGGGGCGCACGGCCGCTGGTGCCGGCGCACTGCGATCCGCTGTGCGAGAACTTCTTGGACACG
>JANNFQ010000098.1:0-16137 GCA_031380045.1 Acidimicrobiaceae bacterium | reverse complement strand
GGCGCTGGCCACGACGGCGCCCGTTTCCAGATCGCGGATTTCGACCTTCGTGCTCTGCGTCGACGAATCAACACCCGCGACCAAGCGCGTCACCGCGGCGTGTCCCAGATCACGCGATTCACCTCGTTCTCCAGACGCTCTTGGGCGCCTGACACCGGCCTGGGGTCCAGGCCTGCAGCCACTGACTCGTCGGCCAGGGTGGCCAGGTCGACCTGGCCGTTCAGGATTCGTTGACCGCGTTCGGTGGACCACCCCGCGTATCGAGTGTCGCGAGCCCGTTCCAAGACGCCGTCGTCGACCAGCTGCGCGGCGACCAGCAGCGAGCGCGCCAACGTGTCGATGCCACCGATGTGGCCGTGGAACAGATCGTCCCGGTCCATGCTCTGGCGGCGCAGCTTGGTGTCGAAGTTGAACCCGCCCGACGTGAGCCCGCCGGCCATCAGGATCTCGTGCATGGCCAACGTCAGTTCCTCGACCGAGTTGGGGAACTGGTCGGTGTCCCAGCCGTTCTGCGGATCGCCGCGGTTGGCATCGACGCTGCCGAAGATGCCATGGTCCAACGCGAACGCCACCTCGTGATGGAACGAGTGTCCCGACAGGGTCGCATGGTTCACCTCGATGTTCACGTGGTACTCGCCCAGCAGGTCGTAGCGGTCGAGGAAGCCGTACACCGTGCCGCAGTCGTAGTCGTACTGATGTTTGGTGGGCTCTTGGGGCTTGGGTTCCAGCAGCAGCAGCCCGGGGAAGCCGATGGAGTGCTTGTACTCGGCCACCATGGTCAAGAAGCGCGCCAGCTGATCGCCCTCGTGCCGCAACCGGGTGTTCAACATGGTCTCGTAGCCTTCGCGCCCGCCCCACAACACGTAGTTCTGGCCGTTCAGCCGATGAGTGGCGTCCAGCATGTGACGCACCTGTGCCGCAGCGTGGGCGAAGACATCGGGATCAGGGTTGGTCGCTGCCCCCGCCGCGTACCGCGGATGTGAGAACAGGTTCGCAGTTCCCCACAGCAGGCGCACGCCGGTCTGATCCATCTTCTCGGCAGCACGGTCCACCAGGGTTTCGAGGTTGCGATAGCTGTCGGCCAACGATGCCCCCTCGGGTGACATGTCGACGTCGTGGAAGCAGAAGAACGGGGTGCCCAACTTGTCGAAGAACTCGAACGCCGCGTCTTGTTTGGCAAAGGCCGCCTGCATGGGATCGACGCCGGGCACCAACCACGGGCGGTCGAACGTACCCGCGCCGAACACATCGCTGCCGGGCCAGTTGAAGCTGTGCCAGTAGCAGACGGCGATGCGCAAGTGATCTTCCATTCGCTTGCCGGCGACGATTCGATCGGGGTCATAGACCCGGAACCGGAAGGGGGTGTCGCCGGCCGCCTGGTCGCTGGCAGGCGCGACACGAGCGGGGACGTTGGGAAAGAACTGGGACATGGTGCTCCTCCAATGTGATGCTCGCGCAACCGCGACCGGAATTGTTGCTCGGGCCGGGCTGCAGATCGATCGAGTTCGCGGATGGCGCGTGGCCGGCCACGTCAACGACCATCCGCAACGAGTCGAAGATCGCGGGTGCCCAGGGGATCGTTCAGGACGGTTTCGAACGCAAGTTCTGCGGCGCCCAGCAGCACGGCGTCGGCACCGATGCTGGATGGCACGACCCGCAACTGGGCGCGCGCCGACGGCAGCGCTCGGTGCGCGATCTCGTCGTCCAACTGCCGAGCGATCAGCGGGTGCAACCGTCCGAACAGGCCACCCAAGACCACCATCGACGGGTTCAGCACGTTGATCAAGCCGCTCAGGCCGATGCCCAGCCACCGTGCCTCCACCGCCAACGCCTCGAGCGCGCCAGGTACGGCAGCAGATGCATCGCGCAGCACAGCGTCGACCGCGGCGCGGCCACCGTCGGGCGGTCGGCCGGTACGACGCAGCAACGAGCCCTCGCCGATCTCAGTTTCCCAGCACCCGATCGAGCCGCACTGACACGCGCGGCCGTCGGGATTGACAGGCATGTGCCCCACCTCGCCGGCGAAACCCGAGGCTCCTGTGACCGGCTCGCCCCTGCTGATCAGCCCACCACCCACGCCGACCTCGCCCCAGATGCACAGCGCATCGTCGATGCCCATGGCCGCACCACGACGCACCTCGGCCAGCGCTGCAGCATCGGCATCATTGGCCAGCAGCACCGGAAACTCATGGCCGAGCGAGGCAGCCAACTTCGCGCCGAAGGGCACGTCACGCCAGCCGAGGTTGGGGGCGATCGACACCGAATTGTCAGAGCGACGGACGATGCCCACGACACCGACACCCATGCCGATCACCCGACACGACGGCACCAGCTGCTCTCGAACACGGCCCACCGCGTCGATGATGTCGTCGATGGTCCGCTCGACCGACACGCGATCTCGGGGCCGATCGATGCGGAACGAGTGCAGTACAACGCCGCCCAGGCCGACTGCAGCGACACCGATCGAATCGACCAACACTTCCACCGCCAACGCAACGTTCTGTTCCGACATCACCGACGCGACCGGAGATGGCCTTCCGGGGCTGCCGTCAGAGATGGCCCGACGCTCGACCACCAGCCCCGAACGCACCAGTTCGCCGACCAGCGCTCCGATGGCGCTACGCGTCAGACCGGTGCGCGCGACCATCTCAGAGCGAGAGGTGGGACCGTCGAAGTGCAACACGCGCAGCACCGTTGCCAGGTTGGCACTGCGTACGGTCTCGCTGCGCAGGCCAGCCGAGTCGGTCGGTCCCGACGCGAGCGCCGAGCGTGAACTGATCATCTACGAACCCGCCCCCTCCCGGCCGATCTCTCTCCGTGTCGTCTGTCGATCCCGACACGATGTTTGTCGTCATCACGAACAAACCGCGTCTACTGTGACACACCGCCAGCTGACGTCAAGCCATCGGCCACATTCCCACGTCAGCGACTGGGCGTTCGCCACGACGTGTGTCGGGCCCCGAGGGGCTCGTCGATCCAGGCGGCTTCGCTTCCCCACGTCTCGTCGAACACCACTTCGCGGGCCGGGCGACGACGAACAGGGCCGTGCGCGCCCACCGGACGACCCAGCGTGATGCACGCCGACATGGCCGCGTCGTCGGGTATCTGCAACAACGACCGCAGCTGCGGCTCGACCGTGTGGTGCCAGCCGGTCAACGCTCCCCCGTACCCCAGCGCCCGGGCGGCCAACAGCAAGTTCTGACAGGCGGGATACACCGACGCGCCCTCCGACGGAGAGGGCGGGCGATAGCGCACCAGGCAGACCAGCACGATGACCGGCACCTGCTCGATGTGATCCACGTAGTGCTGCATGGTGGCCGCGGCCCGAGCCTTCGGCGAGTCGGGGGCGGTACCCGACCCCGTGGTGTACCCGTCGGCCTCGCGCTTGGCGGCCCATCCCGCGCGAAACGCAGTCCCCAGCAATGCCTTCGCCTGGCGGGCGCGTTCGCCGTCGCGCAGCACCAGGAACCGAAATGGCTGCCGGTTCGAACCGCTGGGCGCCCGCGTGGCGTGCCACAAGATGGCGGCCAGGTCGTGGTCGGGAATGGGCTCGTCGCGATAGCGACGGATGGCACGAGTGGTGGCCAGGCCGGTCAGCAGATCGGGCACATCACGAGCTTGCATGTCGCACGGGGACGTGTCGCGGCCCGCGTCGGTCATCGTCCGGTGAACTGCGGTGGACGCTTCTCCATGAACGCAGCGACGCCCTCGGTGAAGTCCTTCGTGCGCATCAACGGCAGCAACTGCAGGAACACGTGATGCACGTTCTGCTCGAACGTCTCGGTTTCGGCGGCCCGCATCATGCGCTTGATCGCCCGCACGGCCAACGGCGCGTTGGCGGCGATCTCGGCCGCCAGTTCGCGTGACCGCTGGACCAGTTGGTCATCGGGCACGACATGGTTGACCAGACCCAAATCCAGCGCTTCTGTGGCCCGCAGCGTTCGTCCGGTGAAGACCAGTTCGGCTGCCTTCGCGTAGCCGATCATGCGCGGCAGCAACCAGGTGCCACCGCTTTCGGGCAGGATGCCGCGCTTCGCGAACCCGGAGTTCAACTTGGCCGACTGGGCAGCAACCCGGACATCGCAGCCGAGGGCGATGTCCAGTCCGTATCCGGCGGCCCCGCCATTCAGCGCGCACACCGTGGGCGTGTCCAGTTGGTGCAGCACGATCGGCGGGGCGTCGCGCAGATCGAACTCGCCTGGCACGGTGTCGGCGCTGCCAAGGTTGCCCAACGAGCCCGGGGGGCCGGCCATCTGTGCGGCCAGGTCAAGGCCGGCGCAGAACGCCCGGCCGTTGCCGGTCAGCACGATGCAGCGCACGTCGCGATCACGATCGGCCTGCAACAGGTAGTGCGACAACGAGCCCAGCATGGGTCCAGAGATGGTGTTCATGCGCTGTGGCGCGTTCAGCGTGATGGTGGCGATGTGGTCGGCCACGCCGTAGAGCACTTCGTCGGCTCCAGAAGGGTCGCCAGCAGGGTGTTCGGCGGTGGTGACGTCGGCTGTCATGTGGGCACCGTAGTGCGTGAACGCTGCGTGAAGCCCCTTGTGGTCTCGCCAGGTTGCTTGTGGGTTCGTCTGAAATCCGTTTAGGCTGCTCGTCTTGATACCAACCGGTCGACACCCGTCAGCCGGACTCCTAGGGGGAGACAACCACATGCAGAAACTTCGCGTGCGCCGTGCCGGCGTACTTCTCGTAGGCCTTGCGCTTGTTGCAACGGCCTGCGGTAGCGATAGCACGCCAGCAGCCAGCGATCCATCGGTCGCCGAGACCGTTGCTTCGGTCGTCGAGACCGACGCACCCGTCGTGACCGACGCACCCGTCGAGACCGACGCCGTGACGGTCCCCGAGACCGACGCTCCATCTGCGGGCGGCGACCTCGAGGGTTTCAAGGGCACCACGCCCTTGACCGAGCTGGGCGACGACTTCAAGGCCCGCTTGCTCGAGGTCGATCCTGCCCTCGTGGACTACAACTATGCAGCCGAGGCCTACGACCTGGTCACCATCATCGCAATTGCGGTGGAACTGGCCCAGGACGACGGCATCGCCTATGCCAGCGAGATCCAGGGCGTCACCCGCGACGGTGAGAAGTGCACCGACTACGCAACCTGCAAGGCAATCATCGACGCCGGCGGCGACCCCGATTACGACGGCTTCTCCGGTCCGATCACATTGAACGGTTACGGCGATCCGCTCGAGGCCAGCTACGGCGTGCTCACCATGGGCGCCGACAACCGCATCGATGATTCGCTGACCACCTACCTGCCAGCGAAGGCGTCTGCCGATGCCGACGTGCCGCCGGTCCCGGTCGAAGGCACCCGCGCCGGTGACGGCGAGCTCAAGATCGGCTCGATCCTGCCGGTCACGGGCAGCTTGGCGTTCCTCGGGCCACCCGAGATCGCCGGCCTCGACCTCGCAGTGCTCGAGATCAACGAAGCTGGCGGCGTCCTGGGCGTGCCCATGGAAGTCAGCAAGGGTGACTCGGGCGATACGCCGGAGTTCGCCAACCAGACGGTCGACCGTCTGTTGGGCGAGAACGTCGATGCAATCATCGGTGCGGCCGCCTCTGGCGTCTCGCTCGGTGTCATCGACAAGATCACTGGCGCTGGAATCGTCCAGTTCAGCCCGGCGAACACCTCCGACAAGCTCACCACCTACGCCGACAAGGGCCTGTACTTCCGTGACGCTCCCCCGGACCTGCTCCAGGGCGCGGCAATCGCCAAGCTCATCGCAGACGACGGGGCCACCAACGTGGCCATCATCGCCCGCAACGATGCGTACGGCACGGGCTTGGCCGATGTGGTCCAGAAGACCCTCGAGGCCTCTGGCATCGACGTCAGCATCGTGAAGATCTACGAGCCTGACGCAGGCACGTTCGACACCGAAGTGGCCGAGATCGCGGGTGCGTCCCCGGACGCCATCGCAGTCATCGGTTTCGCCGAGTCGTCAAAGATCCTCCGCACGATGGTCGAGAACGGCATCGGTCCGAAGGACCTCGCTGTCTATGGCTGCGACGGCAACATCGGTAACGGTCTCGGCGAGAGCTACGACGCCGGCGAGTGATCCCACCGGATCACTGATCGGTACTTCCGAACAGCAAGAGAAAGGCCCCGAGCGAAAGCTCGGGGCCTTTCTCGTTCTCCTCCAACTTCATCCCGAGCGAGTGTTGGGTCAGCTGTTGTCGCCGCCACCGGTGGCTCGGCTGAGCGTGCCCAGATACAGCCCGATCACGTTGGGATCGGCGAGCAGTTCGCGTCCGGTGCCGGTGTAAGCGTTGCGGCCCTGGTCGAGCACATACGCCCGGTCGGCCACCTGCAGGCAGCGACGTGCATTCTGCTCGACCATCAAGATCGCGACGCCCGACGCATTGATGTGCCGACACTGGATGAACACCTCGTCCTGCAACATTGGCGACAGGCCGGCCGATGGTTCATCCAGCAGCAGCACTGTGGGGTCCAGCATGAGGGCGCGCCCCATGGCCACCATCTGTCGCTCGCCACCTGACAACGCGCCGGCACGCTGTGCCGCGCGCTGCGACAGCTTCGGGAACATCTCGGCGACATACGCGAAGCGCTCCGCGAAGATCTTCGGCTTCAAGTAGCAACCCATCTCCAGGTTCTCGCGAACCGTCAGACTGGGAAAGACGTTTCGCGACTGGGGCACGAAGCCCACGCCGCGTTCGACGAGCTCGTGTGCCTTGCGCCCGGTGATGTCGTCGCCATTGAACTCGACGGTGCCCGACACGATGGTCACCTGGCCCAACACGGCCTTCAGCAGCGTCGACTTCCCAGCGCCGTTCGGCCCGATGATGCCAACGAACTCGCCCGGCGCAACATACAAGTCGCAGCGGTTCAGGATGTTGACGTCGGGTGTGTAGCCGGCCACCACTGCGGTGACGTCGATCACGTTGCGCAGGGCAGGTGCTGATGCTGTGTCGCTCATGGCCGCAGCCCCAGATCGGAGTTCTGATGAGCACCGAGGTAAGCATCGATGACTTCTTGATTGGCGCCGATGACCGCGGGTGGACCCTCGGCGATGATCCGTCCTTCGGCCATGACGATGACCCAGTCGCTGATCTCGTGGACCATGTCCATGTCGTGCTCGACGAACAGCACGGTACGGCCCTCGCCCTTCAGGCTGCGGATGTGATCGAGCAGACTCTGTTTCAACGCAGGGTTCACACCCGCCATCGGCTCGTCCAACATGATCAACTTCGGTTCGACCATCAACGCGCGTGCCATCTCGAGCAGCTTGCGCTGGCCCCCTGACAGCGAACCGGCGTACTCATCGCGCATGTGGTCCATCTTGAACCGCGTCAACAATGCCTCGGCACGAAGGGTGTTCGCCGCTTCCTCGTCTTTCCACAGTGCGGGGAACGGGGCCGCCCAGAACCGTTCGCCCTTCTGTTGGAAGGCCCCCAACCGCATGTTCTCCAGCACTGACATTCGAGTGAGGCTCTTGGTCAACTGAAACGTGCGGACCATGCCCAACTTCGCGGTGCGATGCGGTGCCACCTTGTTCATTGGATTCCCGTCGAAGCTCCACGTGCCCGTATCGACTTCGTCGAAGCCGGTGAGCAGATTGAAGAAGGTGGTCTTGCCCGCACCATTGGGGCCGATCAGCGCTGTGATGGTGTTGCGCTGGACCTCGAGGTGGTCGACATCGACGGCAACAAGACCACCGAAAGACCGGCGGACGCTGTCGGCGACGAGGATCGGGTCGGGCTTCGTCGCTCCGGGCTCGCACGCCACGTCACCGAGCATTGATGGATCACTTGACATCGAAGGCCTGTTCCTTTCGATTGCCGAAGATTCCTTGCGGGCGGAACACCACCAGCAGCACCAGGCCCAGGCCGACCAACATGAAGCGGATGAATCCGTAGTTGTTCTCGTCGACCAGCCAGCCCGGCAGCTTCCAGCCCCCGACATCGGTTGCGTTCTTCAAGAAGCCCTCGGTGAAGGAGATGACAAACCAGAAGATGATCGAGCCGATGATCGGTCCGCGCACCTTGCCAACGCCGCCCAACACCAAGATGGCGTACGCGAAAAACGTCAGCTCGGTGCGGAAGGTGATGGGGTTTGCCGTCTGGTTGCCGATAGCCAGCACCACACCTCCGAACGCACCAATGACACCACCGATGACCAAGCTGATCATCTTGTAGCTGAACACGTTCTTGCCCAAGCTGCGTGCGGCGTCTTCGTCTTCGCGGATGCTGCGCAGCACACGGCCCCACGGGCTGCGGATCAGCGCCCACACGAACACGCCGGCCACGGCGACCAGGAACCAACCGACGATGATGATCCACAGGTCGTAGTTGGTCAGCGGCTGCTTCCACAGGAAGAAGCGATCCCTCGAGAACGGAACGCTGTTGCGAAAGTCTTTGGTGAAGCTGTTGATGCCATCGGTGCCGCCGGTGAAACCCGTCCACCTGGGGGTCGAGACCAGCAGACGCAATATCTCGGCCGCAGCGATGGTGACGATTGCCAGGTAGTCGGATCGGAGTCGGAGCGTCGGGATACCGAGCAACAACGCGAACACCGTTGCCATGACGATGACGACCGGAATGGTCGCGAAAAGGTTCCAACCCCACTCGCTCACCGGAATTGCAACGCTGTACGCGCCGATCAGCAGGAACCCGGCCTGGCCGAAGTTCAACAGACCGGTGTACCCGAAGTGGACGTTCAGGCCCGCGGCAGCCAATGCAAAGCCGATGGCGTTGACGCCGATTGCCGAATAGAGGGCGTTCGAGATGATGAGCGACCAATTCATCCGACCCGTTCCTTCCTGCCGAGGATGCCCTGCGGTCTGACGAGCAGGATGAGGATCAGCGCCAGCAGCGCGCCCACGTTCTTGAGGTCGGCATAGCCGCTGAACAGCCATGCCCACAGCTGCACCATCAATCCGACGACCAGCGAGCCGACCAGCGCACCAAAGGGCCGACCGAGACCGCCCAGGGTGATCGCTGCGAACATCAGCAGCAACAGGCGGCTACCCATGTTCCATTGCACCTGTTCGTCCAGCCCGAACAGCACACCGCTGAGACCCGCAAGACCTCCGCCCAGCACCCAGACGAACAAGATGATGCGGTCGGTGTTGATGCCCGTGGACGACGACAGCTCGGGGTTGTCGCTGACGGCGCGGATGGCCTTGCCCGTGCGAGTTCGCATCAGCATGTACGCCACACCACCGAGCATCAGCAGAGAGACGCCTGCGGCAAACAGGTCACGGGGTGTAGCCGGCAGCCAACTGAGATTCTTCTGGCTGGAGAACTCGCGGTACGACTTCGGCTGATCACCGAACCGGAACTGAACGAAGAAACGGACGAAGATGGCGATGCCGATCGACACGATCATCATCGATGTCAGGCCGATGCGCCGCCGACGCATGGGTCGCCACACGCCGGTCTCCAGCAAACCCGAGAAGGTGGCGGTGGCCGCGATGCCGAACAATGCCGTGAAGCCCAATTGCAAGAACGCTTGAATCCCGGTCGTACTGTGGAAGATGCGCAGGTGATCATCGACGGTCCATGTGACCACGGCGCCCATGGTGACGGTCTCGGCGTGTGCGAAGTTCGACAGGCCGGTGGTGGCGTAGATGAGCGATAGACCGACGCTCATGATGGCGATGACCAATCCGAAGCGAACCCCGTTCAGTAGGGCCTGCGGCAACAGGTCGAGTTTGCTCTTGGCCTCGGGGCCGGCTGCACCGAGGTTGAAGTTGGCATTGCCGCCCAGCCCCTGAGTGGGCGTCACCGATCGTTCGCCGGTCTCGCCTTCAGGAAGCCCGATGCCGACGGGAAGCGACTCCTGATCGAGCTTCACGGTGTACGTACCATCGGTGGGAACCGCTAGGTCGACGACACCTTTGGCGTCGGTGACATCTGTGGCGATCTCAGTTCCTGCCGCATCGAACACCGTGACGGTGACACCTTCGACGGGCTGCTTCTTTCCACCGCCCTCAGGGGTGTTCTGCACCCTGACCTTGATGATGATGTCGTCGGCGTGGGCCGGCGTCCACAGGGCGCCGGCCAGTGCCACGAACGTCACCAAGGCAGCGACGAGATGTCTGATTCGAATGGTCACTCGTCGTTGCTCCCCAGCTGATAACGAACGGGGCGGTATTTGATCGCACCATCGTGCACGGCGTCAAGGTGCTGGTCGGGTCGTGCCCGCAAGTCCGCCGTGCCGGTAGCTTGGCACACTTTCCGAGGGGGTCGTTTCGGCGCACCACAGGCCGGTGGTTCTTCATGCGCTGTTCACAGGATCGGCTGCCGTCGCCGGGTCGGCGCTACTGTCCGTCGCCATGACAGCGGGCAATCCACACACCGATCTCGACAGCACCCAGGCGGTTCCGCAGCCAACACTCGGCAAGGGTCTGGACGCCGACAGCTGCGAGGTGTTGCTGATCCGCCACGGACGATCAGCCGACGTGGTGCCCGGCACGCCCGAGTCGGCCGACCCGCCGCTGCACGAGATCGGCGTGCAGCAGGCAGCCGCTCTGGCCGCTCGGCTGGCACCCGTCACCCTGCACGGCGTGTACAGCTCGCATCTGGCGCGGGCCATGCAGACCGCTCGCCCGCTGGCCGAGCAACGCGGGCTGACGCTCGAGACGCACGTCGACCTGGAAGAGATCCGGTTGGGCGACTGGAGCTACGGCGAGTTCCGGCGCCGCGCCGCGATCGGCGATCCCGAATGGCTGGCGTGGAGCCTGACCGGCCGGTGGGACGGCATTCCCGGCGGCGAAGGCGACGACTCGTTGCGCGCCCGCGTGTCGGCCAGTGTGGCGATGTTGGCCGAGCGCCACCGCGGGCAACGCATTGCGGTGGTGGCGCACGGCGGCACGATCAACGCCTACATCTCGCACTTGTTGGACGTGCATCGTTCGCTGTGGATGACCGTCGAGAACACCAGCATCACCATGGTGCGGTTGCATCCGCTGGCCGGACCCACGATCGTGTCGATCAACGACTGCCACCATCTCTACGACCCGGTGGTCGCCCCGCCGGCGTGAGTACCGTGGCCGGCATGGTCCAACCTGACGGCAATTCCACGTCGAAACCCCATCCGTTGCGGACTCGCGTGTCCGACATGTTGGGCATCGACTATCCCATCGTGCAGGCGCCGATGGGATGGATCGCCAGATCGCAGCTGGCCTCGGCGGTCAGCGAAGCGGGCGGGCTGGGCATCATCGAGACCTCGTCGGGCGAGCTCGACGTTGTTCGCGCCGAGATCGTCGCCATGCGCCAGCTGACCGACCTGCCGTTCGGCGTCAACATCGCCCAGCTGTTCGTACGCGACCCCGCCATCGTCGATTTCGTCGTCGAGCAGGGCGTGCGGTTCGTCACCACATCTGCCGGCGACCCGCGCAAGTACACAGCACAGTTGAAGGCAGCCGGCCTGACGGTCTTCCACGTCGTGCCAACGCTGGCCGCCGCGCTGAAAGCAGTCGACGCCGGCGTCGATGGACTGGTGGTCGAAGGCGGCGAGGGCGGTGGGTTCAAGAACCCACGCGACGTCGCCTCGATGGTGCTCATCCCGTTGGTCGCGTCGCGCGTCGATGTGCCAATCGTCGCGGCGGGCGGGATCACCGACGGTCGTTCGATGGCAGCGGCGTTCGCGCTGGGCGCCGAGGGGGTGCAGATGGGCACGAGAATGGTCAGCGCCGCCGAGTCGCCCGTTCACACGAACTGGAAGTCGGCCATCGTCGCTGCGGCCGAGACCGACACCGTGTTCCTGAACCGGTTCTCGCGCCCCGGTCTGCGCGCTCTGCGCACCCAGCGAAGTGAACGTCTCGAGCGGGCGGATCATGTCGACATGACCGAGTTCGGCTCGGCGCTGGACCTGTACTTCGGCGGCGACATGGAAGCTTCCCTGGCGCTGACAGGTCAGGTGGCAGGTCGCATCGAGTCAGTTCGCACGGTGCGCGACATCATCGAATCCACGATCGTCGAGTTCAGGCAGTGCGCACGCAACCTGCAGCTACTGGCCGAAGAACGCGCCGCAGCACCCACCTGACGGTTCGACCATCGTTGCCCTGCCCGCATCAGGTGGCTAACCTTGCCACCAAGCGGAGATCTCACTGCTGCTTTGTCGTTCCCGAGCGACGGATGGACAGGGTGAGGGTCAGTTGGAGGTCGTGCCGTGACGTTCGAAACCGTGAAGAAGCTGGGCTTCACCGTGCTGGTGCTGTTCCTGCTGATCTCGTTCTGGAGCAACCCCGGTGGCAGCGCCAACGCGTTCGGGGACTTCGTAGGTGAAGTCGGCGGTTTCTTCTCGACCGTCATCGACAAGGGAGCCGAGTTCGTGAAGGGCCTGTCGAGCTGAACCGGTCAGCGAAGTGACAGGCGTGATCGGCGCCGCCAGCGCTTCGACCAACCAAACGGTCGCCGCCCACAGCACCGTCGCCCCGGCTACGTGTGCCGCCACCAGTGCGGCGGGCACGCCCGTGAAGTACTGCAGGTAGCCGATCGAAGCCTGCGCCACGGCCACGCAGATCCACAGCACCAACGGACCGTCCAGCACTGCGCGCTCGGCAGCACGATGTCGCAGGCGCAGCATGAGCGTGGCCACACAGCCGACTGCCACCCACACGGCAATGCCGTGCAGTTCGGCGGCGCGGCTGATCGAGATGGAGAAGCGCCGGGCCTCTTCGTCGCCCGCATGCGGACCGGCACCCGTGACCACGGTGCCGAACGTGATGGCAACCAGTGTGGCCGCAGCACAAACCCACACGTGGCGACGCAACGATCGGCTCACGCGATGACGCCGCATCGCGTCGGGCATGCCGGCCCGCGACACCAGCACCACAGCGTTCGCCACCAACGCCATCGACAACAGCAGATGGGCTTGGACTGCCGCCGGGTGCAGGTCGACCAACAC
Organism: Acidimicrobiaceae bacterium; assembly: GCA_031380045.1. Lineage (GTDB taxonomy): Bacteria > Actinomycetota > Acidimicrobiia > Acidimicrobiales > Ilumatobacteraceae > VFMC01. The sequence goes on along the minus strand of JANNFQ010000098.1, from coordinate 3,259 downwards.
CGTCACGCCACCCAACACGACTTGCCCGATGACCCCGCCCACCAGACCCAACGACAGCAGCGTCAGATCTCGCCGCCGCGGTGTGCGGATGAGCGAGCCCAGCACAGCGGCGATGACCACCAACGACACCAGACCCGTGAACAGTCGATTGATCTGCTCGATGGCCGAGTGCCTGGACGAGACATCGACGAACTTGCTGGCATTGCAGTTCGGCCAGTCGTCGCACCCCAGACCCGAGCCCGTCAATCGCACAGCGGCGCCGGTCACCACGATCAGCCCCAACAGCAACAGCGCGGCGACGCAGATGCTGCGGTAGTGCTGGGGGGACAGTCGCCATCGACGCATCGATCATCAGCGTAGGTGGGCCGGTGGCTACGGTCACAGCGTGCTCACCAGTTTCGACGATTATCCGATCCATCAGGCTCCGGTGCCCATCGCCCACTCGGCATCCGGCGACATGAACCACTACGACCGCTACTTCTTCAACGGCTACTCGCCCGACGGGTCCATCTACTTCGGCCTGGCGATGGGTCTGTACCCCAATCGACATGTCGCCGACGCAGCCTTCTCGGTGGTGCGCGACGGTCAACAGACCTCGGTGTTCTCGTCGCAGCGCGCGCCCACCGATCGACGCGACGCGACCCGCGTGGGGCCCATCGAAGTACGCATCCTCGAGCCGCTGGTTCGTCTGCAGTTGCTGATCGACGCACCCCAGCACGGGCTGCGCGCCGACCTGACATTCGACCGCCGATCACCGGTGATCGAGGAACCGCACTTCTTCCAACGCATCGGCGCCCGAACCTTCTTCGACTTCACACGCCTGACCCAGTTCGGCGCGTGGACCGGCTGGATCGAACTCGACGGCGAACGACTGGAGATGGACCCGGCCGAAGTGCTCGGCTCGCGGGATCGCTCGTGGGGGATCAGGCCCGTGGGTGAACCTGCTGCTACCGGAGCACCGGTGGGTGGGTTGCCGCAGTTCTACTGGCTGTGGGCGCCCGTCAACTTCCCCAACCTGTCGACCCACTTCGATGTCAACGAGTACGCCGACGGTCGACGGTGGCACGAGGTCGGAGCGATCGCGCCGGTGGGCGACGCCGAATCCCGCCTCATGCGCACGGTCGAGTATCGACGCGAATGGCGTCGCGGAACACGGTGGGCGGCGTGGTTCGAGTACGACCTGATCGAATGGGACGGCTCGGTCAGCACCGTGCGGCTAGAGCCGTTGTACGAGTTCATGATGAGTGGCATCGGCTACGGCCATCCCGTACATCGCCACGGCGCCTGGCAGGGTGAGCTGATGGTCGCCGGTCAGCGGCTGGCGCTGCCCGTCGATGACCCCTGCAGCATCGACCATGTGCACATCCAGGCCCTGTGCAAGGCGACGTTCACGGGTGCCGATGGCACGGTCGAGCACGGCACCGGCATTCTCGAGCAGTTGGTCATCGGCGAACACACCAGCGGCTTGACGGGCATCCTGGATTCATACGCGCCGTGACGCTGTGCATGGGAAAACGGGTCGGTCAAGTGTGACGAATGGACATGCCGCCGTCTACTGGGATGATCGCGCCGTTCAAGAAGCTGGCGGCCGGCAGGCACAGGCTGACGGTCATCTGGGCAACCTCCTCTGGCTCGCCATACCGACGCAGCGGCACGCGACGCTTGGCATAGATCCCCTTGGCTTCGCCGTCGATCCCAGCCGTCATCTCCGTGTTGATCGGCCCCGGGCAGATGCAGTTGACCGTCACGTTGTGGCGACCCAACTCGACAGCGAAGCTCTTGGTCAACCCCACGACCCCTGCCTTACTGGCGGCGTAGGCCGTCAGCCCAGCAGTCACGACGATCGACTCGGTCGAGGCGATGTTCACGACGCGGCCACCGCCTTCGGCCAGGCGCAGTTGCGGTAGGCACAGACGGATCAGCCGAGAGTGTGCCGTGAGGTTGATGTCGAGGGTGCGGGCCCAATTGGCCTCGTACTCGTCCTCGTCTTGGAATGCCGAGTTGACCATCGAGACGCCTGCGTTGTTGATCAGAACATCGACACCACCGAACTGATCCAGCACACCGGCCACGAGACGTTTCAACGAATCGTGGTCACCCACGTCGGCCACGAAGTCGTGTGCGGCGTCGCGACCGTGCACCTGACGGATCTCGTCCACCACCGCCAGCACACGTTCCGCATCCAGGTCCACGACCGCCACACGGGCTCCCTCGTCGGCGAACAGGTGCGCCGTGGCACGCCCCATGCCCGACGCAGCGCCGGTGACGATCACACGTTTCCCGGCGACGGAACGCGACAGCGTCGACAACCGGCGATCGCTCAAGATGCCGCCCCGGCTGTCCAGCGTTCGCTGCCGTTCATGCCATAGGCACCCAACCACAGAGCGCGCTCGGGGCGAACCGCGATGAAACCAGTATCAGGAGAGTTGTCGGGCCCGCCTGGGGCGAACAGGTTCAGGTCGTAGTCGAACACCCCTGTCCACAGCCGGCGCCGCGACTCGACGTCGGCGTGCACCGTTGCCACACCCCACACGGCCACGCCGTCGCCTTCGGCCGTGACCTGCCAGTGCAAGGCCACCTGCGGGTTCGCGCCGATGTTGCGGGCTTTCACCGATGTCAGCCCGCACATGATCCACAGCACGTCGTTGTGCTCGTCGGCGGCGGGCGCCGGCCCCCAGCACGGGTGCACCGGCGAAACATCGGGACAGCCGTCGGCTCCAACCGTGGCCAGATGCGCCCACGGCGACAGCGCCTTGGCGCGCTCTTTCACATCGTCCAAATTCATCGTGTGCAGGGTATCCCAGGCTGGTCGCCCAGTTCCGACCCGGGCAATTGCAGGTTTGAGATGCGGATAAACGCGCCGTCTAGACCAACGCGCGCTGTACCCATGTACGGCCGACCACCGTCCGGCCACACTGGATCTGTGACCACCTTCGCCCCCACCATCTACAGGACCAACCAGCAGAAACCGGCACGAGCCGTCGCGGTGATCACCGTCGCCGGTCACATCGTGCAGTCCAACGCGGGCGGCAGTTGCTGTCGATGTCGCCCGAGATCGACGTGATCTCAGCCGAGTCCGATGTGGTCGCCGCCCGAGACGCCATCATTCGAACCCGGCCCGACGTGGTGGTCTTGGAGTGCGCACATGCCGACCTACGGCGATTCCGTTCCGTGCTGGATCTGCAGCTTGCGATGCCAACGTTGGGCTTCGTGATCATCTTGACGAACCACGCAGGAACCACCGCGCGTCAGCCTCCGG
>JANNFQ010000087.1:0-6370 GCA_031380045.1 Acidimicrobiaceae bacterium | reverse complement strand
ACCGGTCGACCGGCGGCGATCATCGGTTCGGCGCTGTTCGTCGCCAGCGACTCGATGCTGGGCTGGCGCCAGTTCATCGGCAGCAACCGTCGCTGGATGCCCGTGGCCGTCATGTTCACGTACCACGCCGCGCTGGCCGGGCTGGCCCTGACACTGGCATGACCGGTCTTGGCATGACGGGTCTTGGCACGAGATCCATTCGGTCTCGACTCGTGACCGTGATGGCGGTGGCGACCGGACTGATCGTCGTCGCGGGATGCGTGACGTCGGCAGACGGAGCATCCACACCGCCGTCGTCGTTACCTCCGCTTGTCGCGACCACCGACTCGACGGCCAGCACCGACTCGACGGCGACCAGCGACTCGACGGCGACCAGCGACTCGTCGGCGAGCGACGTCGAGCCAACCGACACAGCGTCATCTGCGTCGGTCGAGCCGGCCGCGACGACGTCGGTCCCGGCATCGACGTCCAGCACGCCGGCCGAGACGTCGCCGACGGTCGCGTTCGAACCAGTCTCGTACGACGCGCTGCGCGCAGCCGGTGCAGCGCTGGGCAACGACAACCTGGCGGTGTCGATCAGCGTGTGGCGCGACGGCACGCGCGACTTCTCGTTCACCAGCGGCGCCCGCGGCGATGGTCGCGCGGTCGGACCCGAAACGCCGTTCGTGATTGCCAGTGTCAGCAAGCTGGTGACTGCGCTGTCGATCGCGCGGCTGGTGGAGGAGGGTCGTATCGATCTGTTCGACCCGGTGCCGTGGGACGACATGGGCGTGCAGCACGATGCCGCGTGGCAGGCAACCACAGTGCGCCAACTGCTGGCCCACACCAGTGGCATGCCAGAGGTTCGCAAGAGCTGGCTGGATGATCCCGGCCGGTGCAGCATCCCGCTGCAGCAAGCCATGGCGGCGCCGCCGACCACCACACGCGGCCGATGGAAGTACAGCAACGGCAACTACTGCGCGCTGGGGCTGCTGGTTGAACATCTCACCGGAATGGACCTGGACGACGCGGCGTACGACTTGGTGTTCAGGCCCGCCGGCATCACCGGCCCGTATCTCTCGGTCGATGGCCTGCACGCGTCCAGCGTTCCGTACCCGAAAGGACTGGCCCGTCTGGAACGCCTTGGCGGCGCCGGCACCTGGCTGGCATCCACCGACGACATCGCCGCGATGCTGGCGGCGGTGACCGCCGACGATCGGGTCACGTTGGAATGGCCGGGCATCATCGTGGACCAGTACGGCTGGGGTCACACCGGCAGCCTGGACGGCGCCGAGGCGTGCGCGTGGCTGCTGCAGGACAGCCGCACGGTCATCACCGCGTTCGTCTCGGGCTCGAAACCGAACACCGGCGGCAAGGTGTGCGACAGGGTCGTGCCTGCGCTGGCGACCGATCTGGGCATCGACGCCGGCGACCCGGTGCGCAACCCCGACTAGCGCTGCGGCGTGCTCTGCGACCGGTGCTGCAGTTGGTTGCGCAGCATCACGCACCGGTCCAGCAGCTGATCGCGCAGGTCGGCCGGAAATCGCTCGACCGTGGTGCTGCCGGTGGGGCCGTCGGCGGTGCCCTCGGCAATGGTGGCCAGTTGCAACCAGCCGCGGTACAGATGCACGATCTGCCACCACAGCAGCCGGCGCTGATCCAGCTGCACCTTGGCAGCCGACTGGTAGTGCTTCAGGTGCGTCCGGCACAGCCAACCCCGCAGTGAGCGCAACATCAGACGTTCCATCCGAGAGGCTGCCACGATCGAGGCCAACCGATAGATGGCCACGGTTCGACCGACGTCGAAGTGTCGGTCGGCAATGCACGCGTCGGTCCAGTCGACGATGCCCAGGCGGAGGCCATCAGTGGTGTCGGCGACGGCGTTCATCGGATGGAAGTCGCCATGGCACACGACGACGTCGGTCTCGTCGGTCGCTTCGAACTCAGCGGCCGACGTGCGCAGCCAGGCCAGCCAATCCTCTGGCGGCACGGCCGTCACACCGGCGCGCCGCGGCGCGATGTCGACCTCGAGGTACTGGGCCGCTGTCAGCCGTCGCAATGGAAAGTTGGCGGTGCTGAGTCGGTGGAGCTCGCCCTGCAACCGGCCCAACCCGGCCACCACCTCACGGATGCGCATGCTCTTCAGCAGGTCCAGCGCCGGTCGACCGGGCAGCCGCTGCTGCATGACGAACGGTTGCGCCGGCTGCCCCAGTTCGTCACGAAGATGTGTCGCCGGCGCCGGGTACCCGTGGGCCGTCAGAAAGCTGGACAGACGATCCTCTCGCTCGGCCACCGACGACTCGTTCGGGTGAAAGATTCGCAGCACCAGCGGGCGCTGCCACGCGACCGGCAGGTTGACGCCCGTGAGATCGACGAACCACACCCACGTGCTGGTGGCCGAGCTGATGACCTGGGGCGGGGCGGCCAGTTGCGCCAATGGCTGGTGCCGGCGCAGGGCCATCACCAACGCGTCAGCGACCTGCTGGCGATCCGAAGGATCGAACGACGCAACGATCTGCTCGATGGGGCGGAACAGTACCCCCCGCTGGCGATCGGTCGGGGATGGACGGCATACTGGGCCGGGCTCGAGGAACGGGAGCACGACATGGCGCGAAGCTGCAGCCGGCCAGTTCACATTCGGCGTGTGCCGCCAACGCACAGTCTGTCTCGCGCTGTGACGAGGGCGTTGCTGCTGACCGGCGCCTTGGTCGTGGCGGTAGCGGCGGTCACCACGCCGATCTCGCCGGTGCGCCAGGCATCGGCGGCAGCCGGCGATCCGGCGAAGTTCGTGTCGCTGCCGCCGACTCGCATCCTCGATACCCGGCCGAACCTCGTGACGGCCGGCCAGTTCATCGACGTGCAGGTCACGGGTGGCATCAGCGGCGTCCCGGCCGAGGCCACCGCAGTGGCGTTCAACCTGACCGCGACCAACGCAGTCGCTGCCGGCTTCGTCACGGCATGGCCCGCCGGCTCACCACGACCCACCGTGTCGAACAGCAACCTTCAGGCGCCCGGAGCCACGGTCGCGAACCTGGTTGTCGTATCCATCGGTGTCGGCGGCAAGGTGTCGCTCTTCAGCCAGTCGGGCGCGGCATTTGTCGTCGATGTCGCCGGCTACTGGATCGCCGCGCCAGGTGGTGTCAGCACCGGTGGGCGCTTCACCGCGCAATCACCCCAACGAATCCTCGATACCCGGTCGGGCCTGGGCACCACCGGCCCTGGTCTGCCGGGCCCCAGTACCACGGTGAACTTCACCGTGGCGGGCCGTGGCGGCCTGCCACCGTCAGGTATCAGCGCGGCGGTACTGGTGGTCACGGCGACCGAGGCCGTGAAGGATGGCTTCGTCACCGCGTGGCCCACCGGAAGTGCCGTTCCCAACGCGTCGGTCCTGAACCTGAAGAGCGTGGGCGACACCGTGCCCAACCCGGTCATCGTGCCGCTGGGTGCCGGCGGGCAAGTCTCGCTGTACACGCAGACGGGCACACATCTGCTGGTCGATGTGGTCGGCTGGTTCACCGACGCCAGCGCAGAATCGTCGTCCAGTGGGCTGTTCGTGCCGCTGGCACCCGAACGATTCCTCGACAGCCGAACACGTGCTCCGTTCGGCAAGCTGTGGCCCGGCCAGCGCAACGACCTGGTCGTCGGCGGCCAGCACTCGGTGCCACCGAACGGTGTCTCGGCCGTCATCGCCAACCTCACCTCGACCGACGCGCTGAACCCCGGCTTCGTCACGGCCTGGCCGGCGGTGACCACTCAGCCCACGGCATCGAACCTGAATGCACCCGGCGGGCGCGGCACTGTGGCCAGCCTCGCCTTCGTGGCCATCGGGCCGACGAAGGCGTTCTCGCTGTTCTCGCAGTCGGGCACCGATGTCATCGCCGACATCGCCGGCTACTTCCTGGGCTCACCGCTACCCGCCAGCCCCGACGTGCCGGTCACACCACCACCACCTCCTCCGCCCGCGCTGGTGTCTCGGCCCAACGTGCCCGGCACCCGGTTCGTGTGCAACGCCGGGCCACCGATGGACCAGATCCAACGCATCGACTTGAACCCGGGCCTGGGCGCATACCTGCAGAACCTGGCGCCCTATTCCAGTGGCGAGGCGTTGCAGCAACTGGCCTACACGTTCATGGCCAACAGCGGCCCACTGCCGGCACGGGTCGCCCTCGACCCCGAGTTCAGCAGTTGGATCGCCCAGGGCGCCTTCGGTCCCGTGGACACGCCGTCGGAACTGATGAGCTTGCTGGACCTGGCCTATCACGAGACGGTCCACGGGCTACAGGCCGGAGGCTGCGCATTGACCGGCCCCACCACTGGCTACCCGACGCCGCGCATCGGGTTCTTCCAATCGCAGTTGTTCGACGACGTCAACGCGCGCATCGACGCAATCCAACCGCTGTCGGGTCAGGACGCGTTCTACGCCCACGAGGTCGCCAGCACCTACCTGCGCGACCAGATCGGCGACCAGGGTTTCGAGTCGCAGATGTGGGAGATCAACGCCTATGTCCTGTCGGCCGAGTGGGGTGCGGCGGTGAACGACACGTTCGGTGTCGGCTTCCTGGGTGACACCGCCGGCAACGACGACACCATGTCGGTGAAGTTCCACCAACTGGCGCGCTACCTGAACCGCGCCCAAAGCCAGCCCGCACTGTGGGCTTCCATGCAGAGCAGCCCCGGTCTGGTGCAAGCAGTCGCCGATCACTGGAACCTGGGCGTCAGGTCGTGGCAGGTCTACAAGAACCCGTTCCGCACACCGACGCTGTATTGGGATCTCGCGTTCGGCCCCGATGTCGGACCGATCGCCGCCTTCACCGGCAACGCGGCCGGCTTGGTGGCACCGGCACGACCGGCGCCAACGGCGGCGCTGTTCAACAGCGCTCGGGCGCGAACCATCGAGGCGGCGCCGGGTGCCGGTGCTGCCGTGATCGACCAGCCAGCAGCCCGCCGATCACCACTTCTCCGCTGACGCCCAGTGGGCGCTCAGGTCGGTCACCGATCGAGCACCCATCGATCACAGGGCGGCCAGGACCTCGTCGGTGTCGGCGCCCAGCGCAGCCGCCCGACTCGCGGGCGTTCGAGCCCGAGGTTGGACGACCGTCACAGGCGCGAGGTCGATCGCAGGATGACGGCGGATGCCTGCAGCGACCTGCGCTGCTGTGCGCGCCAACGAGATGGCGTGTAATCCGTTCGTTCGCGCGTGCAATGCCGTCATCACGGTGGCCGCACCGAGCAGACCGGTCAGTGGATCGGCAACTGCGTCTGCGCAGAACACCGGGGCCCCGTCGTGATGGGCGAGCAGCCCGCCGGCAACGGCACTGTCGTCGCCGAAGCCCACTCGCATGTGATTCTCTTCCTCTCGACCGTGCGCTGTGATCGACAGCCACACGCCACGCCAGCCATCGGTGCGCATGTGATCGAACGATGCGCCAAGAGCATGGAGGGCGCGCGGCCGGCTGGACTCGATGACTACGTCGGCGCTTGCCAGCAGGCGCCGTAGCCACTGCAGGCCCAGGTCGGTTGCGAAATCCAACGCCACTGATCGATGCCCGGCGTGCAGCAGATCGAAGAAGTCGCTGGGACCCAGTCGAGTGCCGTCGGGTCGCGATGTGCTCTCGACCTTCACGACTCGGGCGCCGGCCAGGCTCAACAGATTCGCGCACAGCGGGCCGGCCCACAGCGACGAGAGATCCACGACGGTCAGACCGTCGAACGATCGTGCAGCGCGGACACTTTGCTCCAACGACGCAACACTCACCAGAGGCGTCTGCACCGACGCCTCGCCCAGACGTGCGCACGGCAACCCCAACAGCGCCGCCCGGTCGACGAGTGCCCGCGAAGGCCGTTGCCGTACGAGCGCAGCCAACGATGCCCATGCGACCGGATCGATCGGCGTCGCCTGTTCGTCGTGGCGCGGGTCGATGTTGAACGCTTCGTCGAGCCATGCGTCCAGCAGTTCGACGTCGCTGTGACGCGTCAACGACAGTGCGATCACATCGTCGGCCGTCGTCAGCAACCTCGACCCACCACCGCAGCTGATCGATCCCTGGCGGCTGAACCCGGCGAGTGCGGCACGTTCGCCCAGCAGCGCAGCACCGTCGACCGACACGGTGGTTCCCAGCTGTGCGCTGACCTGTTCGACCACCTGTGCCAATGCGTCCATGGCCAGCGCTACTCGAGCGGAACCGGCGAGTGGTGGACCGTCGGCGGCGCCGGTCAAGTGCATGGCACCGCTGAGCGCCCACCGATCGAGCGCGTGCTGCGGATCGCCGTCGAGCGCGGCGTCGATGATCGTCGTCAGCGTCCAAGGAGCAGTCACGGTCATCAGCCAATCGTAGGATCAGGCTTCGTGAGTCCTCCCGAGCTCGAGCTGTACGAGTTGCTCGCCCTGGCC
>JANNFQ010000131.1:0-8056 GCA_031380045.1 Acidimicrobiaceae bacterium | reverse complement strand
GTGCTGGGTGGTCCTTGCACGAACGGCCACAGCTCTTCGGCCATTCGTCGGTAGTTGCCCGTGGCGCGCAGTTCGCCCAACAGCGCGTACAACCCGAGGTTGATGCGTTGAATGAACACGAATGGGCGAGGCACCGTGGCGTACTGCGAGATCGGGCTGGTGCGGTCGAACGTGTGCCGAACGATGCGGCTGGCATATTCGCCCGACCACGTGATGGTGGCGTCGTTGCGTACGCTCTCGTAGAACTGGCTGAAGTACTCGCCAACGGTCTGGTCGTCGACAGGTGCGCCCCGACGCAACATGCCGGCGGATTCCAGCGTGGCACGGAACGCGCTTGGGTCGTGCTCGTACGCCGCTGTTCGCACCATGGAGATGAACGTGGCCATCTCGGTGTCGTCGAACCGCTTGACCAGACCGAAGTCGAGGAAGGTGACCTTGCCGTCGCCATGGAACAGGTAGTTGCCGGGATGTGGATCGCCGTTGAACAGATGCATGCCGTACAAGCTGCGGAACACGAATCTGAACAGGGTTTCGCCGATCTGATCGAGTTGCGACTGATCCCAGGTGAGTGCTTCGGCCCATGACGCACCGCTGACCAACTCGGTGGTCAACACCCGGCCGGTGGACAGCGACGGCAACACATCGGGCACGTGGATGAAGGGGTGACCGCGGTAGTGATCGGCGAACGTCATCTGGTTCATCGCTTCGAGGCGGTAGTCCAGTTCGCCGGTGATGCGCTCTTTCACCTCGGCGACCATGTCGTCGGGGTCCAACCCGCCGAAACCCTGGCGCAGGATGGCACCGAGCAGATCGGCATTGCGCAGGTCGGCAGCGATGGCATCGCCCACGCCGGGATACTGCACCTTCACCGCGACGGCACGCTCGCAGCCCGTCGATGGATCGATGACAACGGCGCGATGCACCTGGCCGATGCTGGCCGACGCCAGCGGTTGCGGATCCCACTCGACGAACAGATCTTCTGGTCGTTTGCCCAACTCGCGTTCGATGACGTCGGCTGCCAGTTCGGCGCTCATCGGTGGCGCATTCGATTGCAGCTGCGCCAACGCTTCGCGCAGTGGGCCGGGCAGACCTTCGTCGATGTAGCTGGCCATCTGGCCCAGCTTCATCAGCGCACCCTTCATGTTGCCCAGGCGCTCGGTGATCGCCTCGGCAGTCTTCAACTCGCGCTCGTGGTCCAGTTCGAGGCGGCGTTCGGCCGATGCGAACACCTTGCGCGCTGCGGTTGATGCGAACGTGCTGCCTACTTGCAGGCCCAGCCTGGCGACATCGAAGTTGCGTTGCAGGCGAACGTTGTGACGACGATGAACGAGCGCTGCGGCAAGCGCGATTGCGCTCAGCACGGTCAGCGAGGTGATGTGTTTCTTCACGAGTTTCAGGATGGTCGTACCGATGTGGATCGTGACCGCGGACTAGTACGCGGCTGTGTCGGGTTCGACGTCGAGCAGTGGTGAGTCCTGCATTTCGCGCGCGGCTGCGGCACGTTCGACCACGCTGTGGGCCGCGCGCAACAGTGTGGGCACGAAGCGTTCGGGCTTCGACACCACCACGTCGTGATCGCCATCGACGCGATATGCCTCGGCGTCGCTGATTGACTCGAACAGGCGCACCTGGCGACGGACCGGCACCACGTGGTCGGCCATGGTGATGACGACCGATGTGGGCACGTCGACCTCGGCGATCCATTCGCGTGACGAGAACCCGCCGATCGAGCGGCCGGCCTCGAGCACGGTCCGCCAGTCGTGCTGACTGGCTTCTTGCACCGCCCACGGCTCCCACAGCGAGGTCTTGCGCTGCAGGTACAGCTGGTCGGTCAACCATCGCCGCGCTTGCACGGGCGTCAGCCGGGCAACGGCGGCAAGCCCCGACAGGCCGAGGAAGCTCAGCTTCTCTTCGCGTGAGTTTGCGAAGTAGCCGGCGGTGGCGCACAACACCAGACCTTCGACGCGGCCGCGGTGGCGCTTCCAGACGAGTTGCGCGACCGGACCGCCCATGGAGTAGCCGACTGGAATGCACCGTTCGATGCCCAGCACGTCCATGACCGCCATCGCGTCGTCGGCACAATCTTCCAACCGGAACATCTTGCGCGACCGGATGCCACGACCATGCCCGCGATGGTCCAGTGCGACCACGCGGAACTGGCGTCCCAGCGGGTGATAGCAGGTGAACCAGTTCAGGTCGGCCGTGGCGGTCCAGCCGTGCAACAGCAGCAGCGTGGGGGCGCCAGGCGGCCCGGGCACAGTGCGAACGAACGTGGTGCCACGGCCGGGCAGTTCCATGGCTGCGCCCTGCGGCAGAAGTGGCTTGGCGACGGCGTCGTCGGGCCCGGCCATCAGGTTGACTCCACCTGCAGCACCTTCACTCGAAGCGTTCCGTTGGGCGCCTGATACTCGACCAGATCGCCGGCCTTCCGGCCCAGCAGTGCATCGCCCAAGGGCGAGCCGGGGCTCATGACGTCGAGGTCGCCGGTCTTCTCTTCGACATGGCCGATGAGGTAGCGCTCGGCCATGTCGTCGGTATCGCCGTCGTACACGATCGTGACGATTCGCCCTGGCGCAACGCTGCCCGTCGGCACCTGGTCCTCGTCGATGATCTCGGCGTTCTCGACCAGATACTCCAACTGCCGGATGCGGCCCTCCATGTGGCCCTGCTCGTCTTTGGCAGCGTGATAGTCGCCGTTCTCGCTGAGGTCGCCCAGCAGTCGGGCGGCCTCGATCTTGTTGGCGACCTCGATTCGTCCGCGAGTGGTCAGGTCGTGGAACTCGGCCTGCAGCCGATCGAACGCCGCCCGCGAGAGTTGGGGAGTTGCCATAGGGCAATGAAGCCTACCGAGCAGTTCGGCGCGAGCCGCGGTGCTGCCATCGTCGACGAACCTCGGTGCGGTACGCGCCGGGGGCCATTCCCACCGCGTGCTGGAACTGCTTGGTGAACGCGCTCTGGTCGTAGTAGCCGCAATCGGATGCGATCGTGGCCAGCGGCAGCTCGGTTTCCTCCAGACGACGAATCGCCTCGTCCAATCGCGCTCGCATCAGCAGATGCTTGGGCGACAGCCCGATCGTGCGCCGCAGGGCGCGCTCGAGTTGTGTGGTGCTGAGGCCTGCTGCCTGGGCCAACTCGGCCACGCGCACGGGTTCGGCGAAGCGTCGACGAGCCACGTCGATGGCGGCCTGCAGGCGAGCGTGGCGATCGTCGGTCTGGTCGCCGCTGTCGTCGTGACGCGTATGCAGATCGCACGACACGGCAACGATGCCGATGACGGCGCCTGTCTCGTCGTGCAGACGAGTCTTCGTGGTCACGTACCAACCACGGGTGCCGTCAGGGCGCAGGATCAACTCGAGTTCGTTGCGGATGGCCACGCCGGTGGTCATGACACGATCGTCCTGCGCCGCATACGAGTCGGCGAGATCGGCGGGAAACAGGTCTGCAGCCCGGGTGCCCAACACCGCCGCAGGACCGGAGGCGCCGGAGCGTTCGGCGAATGCCTGGTTCACGGCGATGTAGCGGCCGTCCAGATCCTTCACGCAGAACATGGTGTGCGGCACACCGGCGAACACGTCGTTGAGAGCTGCGACGACGGGATTCACGGTGACATTCTGCCGTTGTATCGATCCGTCGTCGGCCGCGTCGATCTGGGCCTAGAACCGTGCCGTTGACTGGAGGTGTGACCACTGTGCCATCGACCACCGAATCGCCGATCGGCGAGCCGACCATCGCCGTTCCTGCCGAGCAGTTGCTGGAGCGATCGCTGGCGGTGACCACCCGGGCCGAGCACCGTCAGCAGCAGCGGTTGGGCGCGATCGTTGCCGATCCGGTGTTGCGTGAACTGACCTTCGCACTGACCGACGAGGTGCTTCGCTTCGCCGACAGCCGTCGCGCCGCCCAGCGATTCCGCGCGATCGTGAGCGACGTCGGCGTGCCGGGCTCATTGGGCCTGATGGACCGGTGGTCGCTGCGGGTCGCTGCGGCGGCGGCCGGCCTGGTGCCGTCGTTGGTCATGCCGCTGGTGCGACGCCGGTTGGTTCACGAATCGCACGGCGTCGTTCTGTCGGCCGACGATCCGGCATTTGCGAACCACATCGAGCGCCGAGTCGAGCAGGGGATGCGCGTGAACGTCAACGTGTTGGGCGAGGCGATTCTGTCCGACGCCGAGGCTGATGCCCGCATGACGTCCTTGCTGCAACGCATCGCCCGGCCAGACGTGCACTACGTCTCGCTGAAGATCTCGGCAGTGTGCGCCAACCTCGACGTTCTGGCCTTCGAGCACTCGGTCGAACGCATCAGCGAACGGCTACGCACGCTGTATCGAGCGGCAGCTGTCTCGCAGCCCCCCACGTTCGTGAATCTGGACATGCCCACGTTCGTGAATTTGGACATGGAGGAGTACCGCGATCTTTCGCTGACCATTGCGGCGCTTCGTCGTGTGCTGGACGAGGACGAGTTCGCGGCAATCGATGCCGGGGTCGTGCTGCAGGCGTACCTACCCGACTCGCATGCCGCCGCCCACGAACTGTGTGCGTGGGCAGTCGACCGGCATGAGCGATTCGGTGGCCGTCTGAAGATCCGCGTCGTGAAGGGCGCCAACCTGGCGATGGAACGGGTCGACAGCGAGTTGCACGGTTGGACCCAAGCGCCGTACGACACGAAAGACGAGGTCGACGCAAGTTTCAAGCTGTTGATCGAGACCCTGCTGAACGAGCGGTACGCGACTGCGATCCGCGTCGGTGTCGCCAGCCACAACCTGTTCGATCTGGCGTGGGCGCTGTCGTTGGGGCATCGCGATCGCATCGACATCGAGATGTTGGAAGGCATGGCGCCCGCGCAGGCGCGAGTCGTCCGCGATGTCGCGGGCGATCTGTTGCTGTACGCGCCCGTGGTCGAACGGCATGACCTACCTGCCAGCATCGCCTACCTCACTCGCCGGCTGGACGAGAACACCTCACCCGAAAACTTCTTGCGCTCGATGTTCGATCTGACACCGGGTAGTGAGGCGTGGCACGAACAGCAGCATCGGTTCGATCGGGCGCTGGCGGGCCGACACGATGTCTCGACGTCATCCAAGCGTCGACAGGACAGAAGCACCGACGATCTGTTGGCAGACGTGACCCGCTTCCGGAACGCCGCTGATACCGACTGGACGCGCGCAGCCAACCGGCAGTGGATCGGCCAGCACCTGGCGAGTTGCGACGGGGCCGGCACCGTCTTCGAACCGATCGTGATGGTCGACAGCATCGAGCAAATCGACCTTGTCGTGCAGCAAGCCGCGAACGCCGCGGTCCGTTGGTCGAGTTCGAGCTTCGACGAGCGACGCAGCATCTTGCGACGCGCCGCGGCCGTCATGGAGCAACAGCGTGGACAGACGCTGGCAGCCATGGCACACCATGCGGTGAAGACCATCGCCGAAGGCGATCCCGAGGTGTCCGAGGCGATCGATTTCGCCCGCTACTACGCATCGTCGCTGGACTCGATCGAGCAGCTGGCGTCGACCGGTGGCGGTACGTTCCGCCCGTTGGGTGTGGTCGTCGTTGCGTCCCCCTGGAACTTTCCGTACGCAATCCCTGCCGGCGGTGTGTTGGCCGCGTTGGCAGCCGGCAACGCCGTGGTGTTGAAGCCGGCGCCCGAGGTGCAACGAGTGGGTCGATTGCTGGCTGAGCAGTTGTGGCAGGCGGGCGTGCCCACTGACGTGCTGCAGTTCGTATCGTGCCCCGACGATCACGTCGGTCGGCGGTTGGTGACGCATCCCGACATCGCCACCGTGGTGTTGACCGGCGCATACCAGACGGCGCAGATGTTCCTGGACTGGAAACCGACCATGCGCCTGCTGGCCGAGACCAGTGGCAAGAACGCAATGATCATCACTGCCGCAGCCGACCAGGATGCGGCCGTCCGCGACCTCGTTCGCTCGGCGTTCGGGCACGCCGGCCAGAAGTGCTCGGCGGCCAGCTTGGCCATCGTCGAGGCGTCGGTCTACGACGATCCGAGGTTTCGCCAACGGCTTGCCGATGCTGTGCGCAGCCTGCGCATCGGCCCGGCCACAGACCTGTCGACGATGATGACGCCGTTGATCGGTGCTCCGTCGGCCACGTTGCAGCGCGCACTCACCTCATTGGATCCTGGCGAGCAGTGGCTGGTCGAACCCGGGTGCCGCGACGCCAACACGAGCCTGTGGTCACCGGGGGTTCGGCTGGGCGTGCGGCCGGGCTCGTGGTTCCACAGCACTGAGTGCTTCGGCCCCGTGCTCGGCATCATTCGTGCCGACGATCTGGACCACGCGATCGCCATCCAGAACTCCGGCGACCTGGGCCTGACCGGTGGCATCCAGTCGCTCGACGAGCACGAGGTCCAGCGGTGGCTGGAACGCGTCGAGATCGGCAATGCATACGTGAATCGCCACATGACCGGTGCCATCGTGCAACGGCAACCCTTCGGCGGCTGGAAGCACTCGTCGGTCGGATGCGGGCCCAAGGCCGGTGGCCCGGCCTACGTCGAGGCATTCGGAACTTGGACGGCCGTAACGCCGAGAGGCGACCCCGATGCACAGACCGAATTCGAACTGGCGTGGCGCAATGTGTTCACCGGCGAACACGACCCATCGGGTCTGCGATGCGAGCGCAACGTGTTGCGCTATCGGCCGCTTCGGCGGGTGGGGCTGCTGGTCGGCGACGGCGTCGATCCGCGCGACGTCGCAGTCGCACGCGTGGCGGCACAGGTTGCTGGTGTCGAGATCGTCGATGTCGTCTGCGCGACGGATCCGGCGGTGTTGACCTCGGGCCGGAGTGTGGATCGCTTGCGGGTGCTCGGCGACATCGACGACGACATCCGAAGGGGATGGCATCGGGAGGGCATCGATCTGGACTCGTCGCCGGTCGTTGCGATCGCCGAGGTCGAGTTGCGCCGGTGGGTGCGGCAGCAGGCGATCAGCTGGACTCGTCATCGCCACGGCCGACTACTTCTCTGACCCGTTGCAAGCTGCGAACCCGACGGCCGTATGGGGACTCGAGTTCACGAACGATGTACCTTGCTCGGCGTATGGCACATCGAATAGCAGTGATCGGCGGCGACGGCATCGGCCCAGAGGTAACAGCGGAAGCTCTGAAGGTGGTGCGCGCTTCGGGTGTGGTCATCGACACAACCGACTTCGATTTGGGCGGGTCGCGGTACCTGCGCGACGGCGAGATCTTGAGCGACGCCACGCTGGACCAGTTGCGGGGGTTCGACGCGATCTTGTTGGGCGCGGTTGGTACACCCGAGGTGCCTCCCGGTGTCATCGAGCGCGGCCTGCTGTTGAAGATGCGCTTCGAACTGGATCTGTACGTGAACCAGCGACCGTTCATCGGCACGGCACCCGGCCACACCGAACCGCACGACTTCGTGGTGATTCGCGAGAACACCGAAGGCCCGTACGTGGGCGAAGGCGGCGTGCTGCGCAAGGGCACGCCACACGAAGTCGCGACGCAGGGCTCGGTCAACACGCGGATGGGCGCCGAGCGCGCCATTCGCTATGCGTTCGATCTGGCGGTCAGTCGCGAGGGACGACGGCACGTCACGCTGGTGCACAAGACCAACGTGCTGACCTTCGCCGGCGATCTGTGGCAGCGAGCCTTCAACGATGTCGCCGCCGACTACCCGGCCGTCGGTACTGCGTACAACCACGTCGACGCGGCGTGCATCTACTTCGTCCAAGACCCGCACCGCTACGACGTCGTCGTCACCGACAACCTGTTCGGCGACATCCTGACCGATCTGGGTGGCGCAGTCAGTGGCGGAATCGGTTTGGCCAGTAGCGCCAACCTGAACCCGGCGCGAACAGGCCCCAGCATGTTCGAGCCCGTCCACGGCTCGGCGCCCGACATCGTCGGCACCGGCAAGGCGAATCCCACCGCGGCCGTGCTGAGCGCCGCGCTGATGCTCGACTTCCTGGGCGAGAGCGTCGCCGCCGACCGAATTCGGGCCGCCTGCCAGCAGGCGGGTACCGGCAGCACCAGCGACATCGGTTCACAAATTGCCGCCGCCGTGGCAGGCTGAGCGACAATCCGAAACC
>JANNFQ010000072.1:0-1734 GCA_031380045.1 Acidimicrobiaceae bacterium | reverse complement strand
TGACCGACGCCGGTGTAGACAAGCAGGTCGGCGTTGGGGATGTGGCTCGCCAGCTCGTCCTGCATGTCCCGCGAGACCAGTGCGTCGTTGTCGCCCCACAACAGCAGCGTCGGCGCCCAGATGCGCTTCAGCTCAGCAGTGTCGTCGTACTGGAGTAGGTCCGTGAACATCGCTTGCCACACGCGTGCGGGAACCTTGAGTGTCTCGTTCACGAGCTGTTCGAGAAACGCAACGGCGACACCGTCGGACGACGTGTCCAGAAGGAATGACCGGACGAAGTCGGGGCTGATCGGGTCTTGCAGGCCCGAGACGAGATCTACGAACGCGGTCAGTCCTGCGTGGTCACGAAGTGTCGTCGGCGACGCTTCGAGGATCAGACCGGCCACCCGCTCGCGATGATCAAGCGCAACTCGCCGGGCGACGAGGCAAGCACCCGAGTGGCCCGCCAGCACCGCTCGCTCGATTCCGAGCACATCCAGAAGCGACACGACGTCGGCCGCGAAGTCGTTGACGGAGTAGCCGACCTGCGGCTTGTCGGAGTCACCGTGTCCCCGCTGCGACACGGCCATGACCCGCAGGTCTGGCGGCAACCGCTCGAGGATGGGCTGGTAAGAACGCCACGAGTCCGTTGGGCCCGGAAGCAACACGACGGCGGGATTCGAGCCAGCGCCTTGGGCGGCATACGACAACCTGAGCCCGGACTCCAGGGTGACCGTCGAGGCGTTCGCCACGCCGGAATGGTAGTTCGATCCCCGTGTACTGCGTCCCCCAAGATCCGGGGCGCACACCTCACCATCCGAAGGCAGAATCTTGTGTTCGCACAACGACGTTGCTCGAGTGCGGACGAGTTCGCCATGCTCACTACTGTGCATTGTGTAGTACAGTGCAGTGCGTGACTACCGTCCCGACTGGCCAAGAGCGCACACAACTGCTCAAGGGAGTGCTGGATGCAGTTGTCCTCGCGGCGCTCGCAGATCGCGACGGGTATGGGTACGACGTCGTTCGCCGTCTCCGGCTGGGGGGCCTGGACGAGGTTGCGGACGCCTCCGTGTACGGCACGTTGCGGCGGCTGTTCGCGCAGGGTCTGCTGACCAGCTATGTGGTGCCGTCGGACGAAGGCCCGCACCGCAAGTACTACGGCCTGACCGCGATCGGCCGCAAGGCGTTGGACAGCCAACGCTCCGACTGGCTGGCGTTTGCGGCCACGGTCGCCCGCATTCTCGACGGTGAAGCCTTCACCCACAGCACAGGAACAGATCGCGGACTACGCCAACGATGAGACCGCGAGCGGTACCGATGACATGCGCTCGACCTCGGCACCGGACACCGCTCCGGACCACCGAGTCGTTGCTGCTCGCGCGATCGTCATCGCGGTGCTCGGCGTGCTGGCCGTCATCTCGATTCGTGCGTCCGATCCGATCAGCGCGTGGAAGGTGGTCCTGGGCTCGGCCATCGTGGGTGCAGCATGGCTGGGCGTGCGATTCGTCGGTGGTCGCGCGGCGCTTCCCGAGCCGTGGGCCTCGCGCTTGCCGATCGGACTTGCCGGTGCGGCCGTTGTGTTCGCGCTGCTCTTGGGCGGGTGGCTGGCCGGATCGAGCACCGAGTACGCGTACATCGACGTCTCGACGACCACCGTCCAATTCGGGGCCGCCGGAGTGGTGCAGTTGCCCGACGTCATCGGCCTCCGCTACCAGGACGCAGTGCAGGTCCTGGCCGGAGTTGGGCTGGGCGCTC
>JANNFQ010000028.1:0-4639 GCA_031380045.1 Acidimicrobiaceae bacterium | reverse complement strand
CCACGACGATCACGCAGCGCACGGCCAGGCCCACGCCGAACACAAGTCCGACGGCTACTACATCGTCATCGCGCTCATCCTGGCCGCCATCACCGCGCTCGAGACTTCCACGTACTGGCTCGACTTCAAGTGGCTGTTCATGCCGCTGCTGTTGACCCTCATGACCATCAAGTTCGTCATGGTCGTGTCGCTGTTCATGCACCTGAAGTTCGACAACAAGATCTTCAGCTACTTGTTCTACTCGGGCCTGCTGCTGGCGATCTTCGTGTACCTGGTTGCGTTGGCCACGTTCCGCTTCTTCGGCTCCGGCTGATCGCGGTACACGGAGCACATCGCTGATGGTCGACCCGTGGCGCTTCCAGGCACACCCAGAGGTGTGGCTGTTGATGCTGTCGTTGATCGCGTCGTACGTGTACATGGTGCGGGTCATCGGCCCCAGGGCCGTGCCCGTCGGTCAGCGCGCAGCATCGACCAAGCAGGTCGCCTGTTTCACGGCCGGCATCGGTCTGCTGTGGTTCGGTTCCGATTGGCCCGTGCACGACATCGGCGAGCAGTACCTGTACTCGGCGCACATGCTGCAGCACATGATCTTCAGCTACTTCGCGCCGCCGCTGCTGTTGCTGTCGCTGCCCACCTGGATGGCCCGCACGTTGCTGGGCAGCGGCCGCACGTACAAGACCGCGTCGCGCATGGCCAAGCCGATCTTCGCCGGCATCTGGTTCAACGCCGTCATCATGGTCACCCACATCCCTGGCATGGTGAACACCAGCACCGAGAACGCAGTGCTGCACTACTCGCTGCACTTCGTGCTGGTCACCGCGGCACTGATGATGTGGATGCCCATCTGCGGACCCATCCAGGAATGGCGCCTCGGCCCCGGTGGCAAGTGCGTCTACCTGTTCTTGATGAGCGTGGTGCCCACCGTGCCGGCGGGCTGGCTGACGTTCGCCGAGGGCGTGGTCTACACGCACTACAACGTGCCAGTGCGCGTGTGGGGTCTCAGCGTGACCAACGATCAACAGATTGCCGGGGCGATCATGAAGCTGGGCGGGTCCACGTTCCTGTGGGCCATCATCATCTTCGTCT
Source organism: Acidimicrobiaceae bacterium (assembly GCA_031380045.1). Taxonomy (GTDB): domain Bacteria; phylum Actinomycetota; class Acidimicrobiia; order Acidimicrobiales; family Ilumatobacteraceae; genus VFMC01. The sequence goes on along the minus strand of JANNFQ010000028.1, from coordinate 3,553 downwards.
TCTTCAAACGGTTCGGTACCGGCGACGAACAGACCTCGTATGTGCGCCCTCGCGGCGACGACCAGCAACCGCTGACCTACGACCAGGTCACCGAAGCGTTCGGGCGCAGCGATCCGCCGTCGGGTGCCAATCCGACGACCGGTTCGACGACCGGTTCGGCAGGTTCGGCAGGTTCGGCCGGCAGCGGGTCACTGCCAGCGGAACACCCGGCGCGCGACGAGCGGTGAGGCCACGGCCCACGCCGCCAGCACAACCCACGACGACCCGGGATGGGCACCCAATCCACTCAGGGCGTCGCGCAACACATCGGCCAACGCGCCCGACGGCAGCACCCGCGCCACCGCGCTGATCGGCCCGGGCAGTTCGTCGAACGGGATGATCATGCCCCCCAGCAACAACAGCAACAGGTAGATGCCGTTCTGCGCGGCCAGGTTGATCTCGCCCCGAAGCCGACCGGCCAGCGTCAGCCCGATGCCGGCGAAGGCCATGGTGCCCAGGCCAACGCCGGCCACCGCAAGCGGCCAGTTGGGTCCACCAGGGCTCCACCCCAACGCGTACGCCACAGGGATCAGCACAGCGAACTGCACCAGCTCGACCACCAGGACGCCGGCGATCTTGGCGGCGATCAGGCGGGTGCGGCCCAGCGGCGTGGCGGCGAGCCGTTTCAGCACCAGGTAGGTGCGTTCGAAGCCGGTGCCGATGCCCAGGCTGACCATGGCGGTGCTCATCACTGCCAACGCCAAGACACCAGGTGCCAGGAAGTCGATGGCGTCGCCCGATGGAGTCGCGTCGTTGGTGGGCAACACGTCGACCACGCTGAAGAAGATCAGCAGCAGCACGGGGATGCCGAGTGTCAGCAGCAACTGCTCGCCGTTGCGGGCCACCAACTGCAGTTCGGTGCGCACCTGCGTGGCCAGCCGGCCCGACGAGACGCTCACGGCGCGTCCTGGTCGGTGACGTCAGCCGATGGCGCGGTCAGTCGCCGGAACACGTCTTCCAACCGCTGCGCGCCGGCGCGCAGGTCGGTCAGCGGCAGCCCCTGCGCGGTCAGCCAGGTGGTCAACCGCCCGACCACCTGCGGGTCCGTGACGGCGGCGATCAGATACTCGCCGCCGCCCAACGAGGCCACCGGAGCGTCCATTGCCCGGCCCAGTTCGACCAGGTCGATGTCGGGCGCGCTGCGGAACCGGATCTCGTCGTGCCCGCGGCGCAGCTCGCCAAGCGTGCCGTTGGCGATCAGCTCGCCCCTGTCGAAGATGACCACCCGGTCGGCCAACCGTTCGGCCTCGTCCAGTTCGTGGGTGGCCAAGACCACGGCGCACCCCTCGGCGGCCAAGCCGCGAACGACGGTGCGGATGGTGTCGCGGCCGTGCACGTCGACACCCGATGTCGGCTCGTCCAGGAACGCCACCTCGGGCCTCGCGGCCATCGCCAGGGCCAGTGACAAGCGTTGCTTCTCGCCGCCGCTCAACCGGCGCCATGTGGACGTGGCCTTCTCGGTCAGACCGACCGTGTCCATCAACGCGCGCCAGTCGGCGCCGCGCCCATACAGCTGGGCGTAGTGGCGAATGGTGTCGGCGACCCGAGCACTGGGGTACACGCCGCCCTCTTGCAGCATGACTCCCATGCGTTCGCTCAGCTGGGTCTGCGATGTGGCCGGATTCATGCCCAACACGCGCACCGTGCCTGCGGTGGCGTGCCGGTAGCCCTCGCACACCTCGATGGTGCTGGTCTTGCCGGCGCCGTTGGGGCCGAGCACGGCGGTGATGCTGCCGGCCTCGGCGCTGAACGACACATCGCGAACGGCAGTCAGAGGGCCATACCTCACGGTCAACGCCTCTACCTCGACGGCACTCACGCTGCACCTTCCACGGGGTCAGACCCTATGACAGCACGGTTGCTCCAACGCGATCCCAGCCCGCCGTTCGGCCGGCCGCGGCCGGAAGCGGGTTCTGGTCCGTGATCGTGTTGTGGACAGCAGGGTGGCGGACCGGTTCACGGAACGGGGGATGGCTGCGGGGTTCTGGTCCGTGATCGTGTTGTGGACAGCGGAGTGACGGACCGGTTCACGACTGCGGTCGGAGTCCACGTCCGCACCGGCGACTCGACCCAAGATGCCGGGGGTGATCGAGCGACACACAACTGCCATCAAGTCTGGAGCGCGTAGTGTCGATGGATACCGCATGTCCAGGGTCTCGGTGATCGTGCCGGCGCACAACGAACAGCGGTATCTGCCCGCGTGCCTCGCATCGATCCACCATGCCGCCCGTTCAATCGAGTGCGATGTCGAGATCGTGGTGGTCGCCAACCGTTGTACCGACGCCACCGAGGTGATCGCTCGTTCGGCGGGGGCCGTGGTGATCGCCAACCAGTCGCGCAGCATCTCGGCAGTGCGCAATGCCGGTGCGGCACGGTCGACCGGCGAGATCCTGGTGACCCTCGACGCTGACAGCCGCATGTCGCCCAAGGCGCTGGGTGAGATCGAACGACATCTGGCCACAGGCGCCTACATCGGTGGCGGCTCGACCTTCATGCCCGAGCGACACTCGATCGGTATCGACCTGACGATGGCCATGGTCAGGTTCAGCATGTCGGTGTCGGGGCTGAGCGGCGCCATGTACTGGTGCCGTCGTGGCGACTGGGAGGCCATCGGTGGCTTCAACGAGTCGTTGGTCATGGCCGAAGATCTGGACTTTGCCAGGCGGCTGCGCGAGTACGGCCGCCGCAGCGGGCGCAAGTTCATCAGCCTGCACACGGCACCGGTGGTGACCTCGTGCCGAAAGTTCGACCAGTACGGCGACTGGCACATGTTCGGAATGCTGCGGCAGATGCGTGAAGTGCGGGCATCGATGGCCGGCGACGATCGCACCTTCGTCGATCGTTACTTCTACGACGTCACCAGGTGACCAGCGGTAGCCTCGCGCTTCTGTGATCGACATCCGCCTGCTGCGCAACCAGCCCGACGTCGTTCGCGCGGCCATGGCCCGCCGCGGCGATCCCGAACTGCTGCAGCAACTCGACAGCGTGGCCGGTCTCGACCAGCGAGCCCGCGACATCGTCGCCCGGCGTGATGCCATCCGCGCCGAGGTCAACGAGTTCAGCAAGCAGGTCGGCGCGCTGCGCAAGGCCGGCGACGCCGAACAGGCCGAGGCCTTGCAGGCGCGCAGCCGCGCCCTGGGTGACCACGAGCGCGTGCTGGCCAACGAGTACGACGATGTGCAGGCGCAGGTGCGCGATCTGTTGCTGCGCATCCCCAACTTGCCGCATCCCGACGCGCCCGACGGTGTCAGCGACGCCGACAACCCGGTGGTCACCGGGCCGGTCGGCTTGCCCGATGAGTTCGCAGCCCATCAGCGTGTGCCGCACTGGCAGACGGCGGCGGCACTGGGCATCTTGGACAACGAGCGCGCCGCCAAGATCAGCGGTGCCATGTTCACCATGCAGCGCGGCCTGGGTGCCACCATGGCGCGTGCCCTGTGCCAGTTCGCGCTGGACAGCAATGCCGATGCGTTCGAAGAGATCAGGCCGCCGTCGCTGGTCACCACCGCCACGC
>JANNFQ010000027.1:0-1746 GCA_031380045.1 Acidimicrobiaceae bacterium | reverse complement strand
GCCGCTGCAAGCTGCGCAGATGCATGTCGGCGATGCGCGTGCCGTGACCGGTGATGCCGATGAACCGCACCAAACCCTCGTCGCGCGCACGCTCCAGAGCCTGGACCGCGCCACCTGGGGCGTGAGCGATCTCGAGCTCTTCGGGCTCGACCAGGTTGTGCAATTGCACCATGTCGACCTGGTCGACGTTCATTCGCTGCAACGACTGCTCCAGCTGGCGTCGTGCTGCAGCGCCATCGCGTTCGCCGGTCTTGGTAGCGAGGAAGAACTGGCCGCGGTGATCATCCAGAAAGGGTCGCAACCGCAGCTCGGAATCGCCGTAACCCGCTGCTGTGTCGATGTGGTTGATGCCGAACTCCAGCACCGTCTGCATGGTCTGATCGGCACGGGTCTGGCTCATGGCGCCCAGAGCCGCGGCGCCGAACAACACTCGTGAACTGTCGTGACCGGTGGTACCGAAGGGTTGGCGAGCGATCATCGTGGGCCAACCTACATCGATCAGCCCTCTATCGATCAACGAAGGGGTGGTCGTTCGGCCAGGTTCAACGGCACGATCGAGCCGTCGGATCGGGTCAGCGTGGGGGCACCCTCGACCGCTGGCATGCCGACGCGGCCAACCGACGTGGCCATGACTTCGGCAGCTTGCACCGACAGCGAGTGCAGCGACCGGTGGCGATGATGCCGTTCGCCCAGATCGACCTGGCCGATTGACGCGGGTCCGAATCGGCGCGCCAGATCCAGCAGCATGGCGATCTCGACACCCCATCCTTCGACGAACGAGATCTGTTCCAACATGTGGCGGCGTCCGGCGAACTCACCCGACAGCGGTTGCGTCAACGCGGTCAGCTCGGGGGCGAACAGCGACAGCAACGGCCGAGCAACCAGCTCGGTGGTTCGTCCGCCTCCGCCGCCCGTAGTGGGGCGGTGGTACATGGCCTTCACCAGCGCCAGCCGTTCGTCGTTGAGCAGCGGGACGATCAGGCGCACGACCCAATCAGGTGTGAACGAGGTGACGTCGCCGTCGCACCACACGATCAGATCGCCATGGCTGGCGACCAGCGATGCCCACAGCGCGTTTCCTTTGCCGTGACCCACGCCGTGCCGCCTGTGGATGTCGTCGATGGCGATGACGGTGGCGCCTGCGTCGGCTGCGACTGCAGCCGTGTCGTCGGTGCTGCGATCGTCCAGCACCAGCAGTTCATCCAGCACGCCGAACCGTTCGATCAGGTGGTGCCGAGCCGCGGCGACGATGGGGCCAATGGTCGCGACCTCGTCGCGGCACGGGATGCACATGGAAATGGTGCGCCCATCCTTGGCATCGGCCAGACGCCGGGCAGTCCAGTCATCGACGTCGAAGGTCGTGATCGCCGGACGACCGCTCATGACCGATACCGTTCGCGGCCGTGAAGCTGTTCGGAGTCGTGAATGCCAGCCCAGATTCGCTGCATGCCGAGTCGGTGGTGAACTCGGCCGACCAAGCACTGGCCAGAGCCACGTCGCTGCTGGCCGATGGCGCCGACGCGATCGATGTGGGCGGCCAGGGTTCGACCGACATCGCCGAGGTCGTGGACTGGACCGTCGAGTGGGGCCGGCTGCAAGCGATCGTGCCCGTTCTGGCCCAGCTGGGTGTGCCGGTCAGTGTGGACACGTGGCGACCCGAGGTTGCTCGACGTGCGTTGACCGCCGGTGCCACCGTGCTGAACGCCGCCGACGGCATGCAGTTGGACCAGATGTGGCAGGTGGCGG
>JANNFQ010000025.1:0-4980 GCA_031380045.1 Acidimicrobiaceae bacterium | reverse complement strand
ACTGCGTGTACCCCGGCTGCTCACGCCCGGCACGCCAAACCGTCGCCGATCACAGCCTCGACTTCCAACACGGCGGCACCACCTCCACCTCCAACGGCTGACCAATGTGCAACCACCACAACCTCCGCAAGAACCTCGGCTACCAAACCTGGCGCGACCCCACCGGCTACTGGCACACCCACCGCCCCGACGGCACCGAAATCCGCTGACCCCCGCCGGCGCCCGCCCCGCCACCGCCCCACGTCAGGGCTCGACTACGACGGAGCGACGGCGATGCCGAGCGACTGCGCGGCCATCGACTTCGGGGCACCCTTTTCGTAGAACACGTCGATCTCGGTGATGGTGAAACCGGCAGCGGACAACAGATCGGTGATCGAACGAGTCAGGTGGCACCCGCCGAACATCCGCTTCTGTACGGGCTCCAGCCGGCGTTGCCAGCGCTGCACCTTTTCGTCAGGGGCAAGGCCGTGCTCGACGAAATGCAGCGTTCCGCCTGGCTTCAACACGCGACGCACCTCGCGTAGTGCGGCCGCCGCATCGGGGATCGTGCACAACGTCCATGTCGACAGCGCGGTGTCACAACTGTCATCGGCCAGCGGCAGGGACTGGCCGTCGAGGCCCAGCCGTTCGATCTGAATGCTGGTCGCAGCAATGCGCTCGGCGGCAAGCCGCCACCCGATGTCGGCCGGTTCGATCGCCGCGACCGAGATGATGCTGGCCGGGTAGAACGGCACGTTGTGGCCCGAGCCGAAGCCGATCTCGACCACTTGGCCGTGGAGGCCCTCGCACACTCGGCTGCGCATCGGGCCCGCCGCCTTGATGCCGCAGGCGACGTTGATGATTCGGGGCAACACGTGCCTTTCGTAGATTCCCACGATGACCTCCTTGGGTCGGCCGGCCGAAGCCGGGATCAGTACTGATATCGCTTCACGGTGGTGGCGACGATGCAGAGCACGCCGAGTATGGACACACCACCAGCAGACCCGTGATGACCCGCGCTGGGGCGGTTGCGACACACCGCCGGTGGTCCCTTCCCAGGATGTCGATGTGTCGTCCACGTTCTACACCGCAGGCGGACGACGCAGCGTCAATCGCCCAGCAACGTCACCTTCTCGACCCCGGGCATGACCGACAGTTGCGCAACGAGGCGTTTCGCCTGTGGCAACCGAACCTCGACGATGTCCACCTCGACGCCACCGTCGGGTTGCCGGCGGAACGTGATGTTCGGGTGGAACTTCGGGTCGTTCGAGTCGAGCAACGGTGAGATCAGTTGTGCGAGCACATCCTCGTCGCGCAGACTGACCAGCAGCGTCACTCGTCGCCTGCCCAACCGCAGGCGAGCCAGGGGACGTTCCAGCAGCAGCATGACCAGGGCCAGTACCGTGCCTGCGATCGCCCCGACGTAGAAGCCCAACCCGGCCGCCAGGCCGACACCGGCGCAGACCCACAGCGAGGCCGCGGTCGTCAGACCCTTCACGCGACTGTCCTCGCGGACGATGGCGCCACCGGCCAGGAAACCGACACCGGCAGCGACATACGAGGCGATCCGTGTCACATCGACGGTGACGTTGCCGTTGGACGAGTCGCTGACGAAGGTGCCGAACGCAGCCACCGACATCACACCGAACACGCCAGCGCCCAGCGCCAGCAGCGCGTGCGTACGCAATCCGGCTTCCTTGCCGTCCAGTTCGCGCTCGAGACCCAATGCGCTGCCGACGGCCAACGACACCGCCAGACGTCCGATGATCTCAGCATCCGACAGGTTGGCGGCGTCAACGACGCTCACCCGAAGAGCACCTCGTCGATGAACGCGTTCACGTCGGCCAACACTTCGTCGGCGTTGGTCTCGTTGAAGATCTCGTGGCGCGCGCCGGGGTACGCGTGCTGCTCGAACGTCGCGCCACGAAGTCCCTCGATGCCGGCGCGTGTTCCTTCGATCGGCACCAGTTGGTCGTCGGCGCCATGCACCCACAGCAGCGGCAGTTCGCCCAACGATTGACCGCCGTTGATGGTCGCAACAGTTGCCGCCATTGCCGCCAGCGTCGGACGCTTGAACGGGCCGTGCCACACCAGTGGGTCGGCGGCATACGCATCACCGACCGCAGGGTCGCGCGACAGGATGCTGGGGTCGAGCGGGATGTCGGGCAGCGGGTCCAGCGCCAGCAGCTGTTCCAGCAGGTCGAAGTTGCCGATCGCAGCACCGGACAGCACCACGGCATTGAGTTCGTCACCGTGCAGCTGGGCGTATCTGGCGCCGATCATGCCGCCCATCGAGTGGCCGACGAGCACGACCGGCAGGTCGGGCCACTGGGCGCGAGCGGTCGCAGCAACGCTGTGGACGTCGGTCACGACATCGTCGAAGTTGCTCACCAACGCCCGCTCGCCACCGCTCTTGCCGTGACCGATGTGATCGACGCCATACACGACGGCACCGTTGGCGATCAGCGCCGCGGCAACGTGGTCGTACCTGCCGATGTGCTCGCCATAGCCGTGCACGATCAGCGCGACGAACCGTGGTGCGACAGCCGAGTCACGCCACGATCGCGCAACGATCGGCACTTGCTTACCCTCGAACGTCCACTCGTCGACATCAATCATCGCCATGCTCCTGATCGCCGTGGTTGCCTGATCGCCGTGTTGGCAGCCCAATCGTGCCACTTCTGCCGTCGATCGGGGCCCAGGATGTTGCCATGATCGAACCATGACGCGACGACAGCCGATCGATCTCACGATGACTCCAACGGCGGCGGGGTTCTCGATGCCGGCCGAGTGGGAACGTCACGCGGGCTGCCTGATGGCCTGGCCGTCGCGTGAGGAGCTGTGGGGTTCGCGCCTCGCCGAGGCACAGCGCGACTACGCAACCGTGGCGTCGACCATCGCCGATTTCGAACCGGTCGTCATGGTCTGCAACCCCGGCCTGGCCAACGAGGTTCGTGCCCTGTGCGGTGCGGGCGTGGTGCCCATCGAGATCCCGATCAACGACTCGTGGAGTCGCGACAGCGGGCCCGCGTTCGTTCGGAATGACGACGGCGACATCGCCGTCGTCGGCTTCGGGTTCAATGCCTGGGGAGGTCGCTGGCATCCGCACGATGACGACGCTCGGCTCTCGGAACGCATCGCCGATCGCCTCGAACTTCCCTTCTTCAAGGCGCCGTTCGTGTTGGAAGGCGGCTCGTTCTTCGTCGACGGTGCCGGCACCGCCATCACGACCGAACAGTGCTTGCTGAACCCGAACCGCAACCCACACCTCGACCGCACGGCGATCGAACAAGGCCTCTGCGATTACCTCGGCGTCACCACCGTCATCTGGCTGCCGTACGGGCACAGCCTGGACATCGGCCCGGCCGGTACGGATGGTCACATCGATGGCGTGCTGCAGTACGTCGCCCCGGGTCGCGTGTTGCTGGAAGTGGTCGCCGATCCGGTTTCGCCAGAGCACTCGCGCGCGTTGGTCAACCTCGCTCGTCTCCGCGCTGCGCGCGACGCCGTCGGCCGCCAGCTCGAGATCGCGATCCTCGACCCGGGGCTCGACGCGGCGGTGTCGTACGCAAACCACTATCTCGCCAACGGTGCGGTCGTGGTGCCGGTCAGCGGTGACCCCATCGACACAGTCGCCTTGGCAACCCTTCGGGCCACCTATCCCGACCGAGAAGTGGTCGGCGTGCCGGGAGCAACGCTTGCCTACGGGGGCGGCGGACCGCACTGCATCACCCAGCAGATCCCGGCCGGGGTCCAGATCCCCAACTGAACCCGAATGCCCAAATTCGGCGATCCCCTTGGTTCAGGTCTGGGGGCTGACTCCGCACAGAGTCGCTGCCAAAGCGATGGCTGCCAGGTGGCCATCAAGGCCAACACAACCCGCGTTCATCGTGTTGATCGACAGATGGCTGGCGCCGACGTCGCGCCAGGAATCGACCTGGCGGACGAACTTGTCGGTGTTGGTCGGGTCGCAGGTGACTCGACCTTCCATGCCGATCGAGGCCGGGTCTCGTCCGGCCTCGGTGGCTGCATCGTTGATGATCGCAAGCGCTGCATCGAGATGTTCACCCGGTGTCACCTGCGGAAACCATCCGTCGGCCAGCCGACCCATGCGCCGGTATGCGGCCGGCGACGAACCGCCGATCCAGATGGGGATCGGTCGCTGTACCGGCAACGGCGCGATGCCGGCGCCGTCGATGCGGTCGAACTCGCCGTGGAAGGTGATGGACGGCTGCGTCCACAGCGAACGCAACAGCCTGATCTGTTCGCTCATCCGCTTGCCGCGTTGGCTGAACGGTTGAGCCAACGCTGTGTACTCGACCGCGTTCCATCCGGCACCGATCCCCAGACGGAACCGTCCCTCACACAGGATGTCAACCTCGGCAGCTTGCTTGGCGACCAGCGCTGTCTGGCGTTGCGGCAAGATGATGATGCCGGTGACCAGTTCGGCGGTGGTCAGCGCGGCAAGGAACCCGAACATCACGAACGGCTCGTGGAACGTGGTCGACACGTCGTACGGGCCTCGCCAGCCAGTGTGCACGGCGGGGTCAGCACCCACCACGTGGTCGTACGCCAGGATGTGGGTGTAACCCAGTTCTTGCACCGCCGTGGCATAAGCGCGCAGTGCGCCGACGTCGGAGCCGAGCTCTGTCTGGGGATAGACGACACCGATGCGCATGCGATGCAGCTTGCCAGGTTCACCGCCATCTCGACGGCGGGTGGTACGACGACCGCCCATCGTGTGCACATTCAAGGAAGTGGGCGATGAACAACGGGTGAAGTGGCCATCCTTGACTGTTCGTCGATTGCCCGACGCAAGTTCACCCCTTAGTGTTGCTCGTCGGCGATTGGTGGAGGACGTACATGAGCTGCAAGCGGGTCAGTTTGTTCGTTGTTGCGGTCAGTGTGTTGGCCTTGATTCCAACTGCGGCCGCACCAACGGTTGTCGTCGCAGCAGTACCGCCGCAGTTCATCGTCGGCACGACGAATGACCTGACATCA
>JANNFQ010000611.1:0-5573 GCA_031380045.1 Acidimicrobiaceae bacterium | reverse complement strand
GCCGTCGACAGCGCCGGCTTCGAGACCGAGATGCGCGAGCAACGCACTCGCGCCAAGGCCGCTCGCAAGGGCGCCGCGGTCGACGACGACCGCCTCGACAGCTACCGCGAGATTGTCGAGCAGTTCGGCATCACCGAGTTCTTGGGATACACCGATACCAGCACCGAGTCTCGAGTTCTGGCGGTGCTGCCCGGCATGGAAGTCGGCACCGTCGAGATCTTCCTGGATCGCAGCCCGTTCTACGCCGAGAGCGGCGGTCAGGTCGGCGATACCGGCACCATCAGTTCCCCGGGTGGTCAGGCCGAGATCATCGACCCCACCTTCGCTCTCCCAGGGCTGCGCCGCCACGTGGCGCGCATGGTGGGTGGCGACATCAAGCCGGGCAGCAGTGCCTCGGCAACCATCGACGTCGAACGTCGCGATGCCACCCGCCGCAACCACACCGGAACCCATCTGCTGCACCATGCGCTGCGCCAGGTCTTGGGCGAGCACGTCAAGCAGGCGGGATCGTTGGTGGGGCCCGAGCGGCTGCGTTTCGACTTCAGCCACTACGCCGCGCTGACCGACGACGACATCGCCCGGATCGAACAGATCGCCAATCGCGAGACGCTGTCGAACGCGCCTGTTCGCGCCTTCGAGACCACCAAGGACGAAGCGATGGCCATGGGTGCCATGGCGTTCTTCGGCGACAAGTACGGCGACATCGTGCGCGTGCTCGAGGCGGGCAGTTCGATCGAACTGTGCGGTGGCACGCACGTTCGCGCCACTGGCGACATCGGCATCATCAAGATCGTCGGCGAGAGCTCGATCGGGTCGAACCTGCGTCGCATCGAAGCAGTCACCGGCGCCAACTCGTTGCGTCTGCTGCAGCGCGACGAAGCCGTTCTGGGCAATGTGGCTCGTTTGGTCGGCACGTCGACCGACGACGTGCTGCCGGGCCTGCAGCGCCGGCTCGACGAGATCAAGAACTTGCAGGATGAGCTGAAGGTGCTGCGCAGCCAGTTGGCCACTGGCCGGGCCGCCGAACTGGCCTCTGCAGCGGTCGACGGCATCGTGGTGACCCGAGTCGACGACCTCAGTCCCGGCGATCTGCGCGAACTGGCCCTGGCGGTGCGTCAGCAACCCGGTGTGCACGTGGTCGTGTTGGGTGGTGTCAGCGACACCGGCGGCGCGTCGTTGGTCAGCGCTGTCACGGCGGCATCGGGCAAGGTGGCGGGTGACTTGATCAAGGATGCGGCCAAGGCCGTCGGTGGCGGTGGTGGCGGCAAGGGCGACATCGCGACAGCCGGCGGCAAGAACCCAGCCGGCGTCGACGAAGCGCTCCGCATCGCCCTCAGCGTCGCCGCGGGTTGATGCGCGCGCTGGGCATCGATCTCGGTTCGAAACGAATCGGTGTCGCAGTCAGCGACCGCTCGGGCACCATCGCCTCGCCGTTGACCGTCGTGCAGCGCAGCGGCAACATCAAGCTGGATCATCAACGCCTGGCGGCCCTCGCACTGGAGGAAGAGGCCGAGATCGTCGTGGTCGGCTTGCCGCTGAACATGAACGGTTCGCTGGGGCCGGCCGCGCAAGCTGCCATCGCCGAGGCCAAGGCGTTGAGTACCGTGGTGACCGTGCCTGTGCAGACCTTCGACGAGCGACGCACCACCGTTGCTGCCGACGCCGTGCTGATGGAATTCAAGATGAAGGCCCAGGCGCGCCGGCGGATCATCGACAAGGTGGCCGCCGCAGTGATGCTGCAGTACTGGCTGGATGCCCGCAACACCGTGCGCGATCCGTTGATGGACACGATGCAATCGACGGAGACGACGGGCGCGACGGACGCGACGGACGAGAGATGAACGCGCCGATCCGCGATCGCAATCGACGGCACCTGCCGGCCGAGGAGTGGCCGCACGATCCGTGGGACGATCCTGACATCACCGACGCACTCGTCGTGGAACGCCCACGGAGGTCTCGCCGAACGTTCCGGGCAATCGTCTGGACCGTCGGCGCGTTGCTGATCGTCGGGGTCCTCATTGCCGGCTCGACCGGTTGGTGGTACCTGAACCAGATCAACCCGTCCGGTGATCCGGGCACCTCGATCAACTTCACCGTCAATCCGGGCGAGACTGTCGATTCGCTCAGCGTGCGACTGCAGGATGAAGGCTTCATCACCAATGCCCGGGTGTTCCGCTGGTACGTGAATCGGCAGGGCGGCCTGGAACTGACGCCCGGCTACTACGCGCTCCGGCCGCGCGACCACATGGGCAACCTCATGCGCATCCTGGGCACGCCACCCGAACAGACCTACACCTCGATCACGTTCCCCGAGGGCTTCACCGTGTCGCGCATGGCCAACCGCATGGCCGAGAAGGTGCCACGCGTCCTGGTCAGCGACTTCTTGGCCGCTGCCTCGAACGGTGCCATCCGTTCCGAGTTCCAGCCCGAATACATCACCAGCCTGGAGGGCCTGCTGTTCCCCGATACGTACCAGGTGTCGAACGGCGAGTCGGCCGGGCAGGTGGTGCAGCGCATGGTGTCACTGATGGAGCGAGTCGGCCGGCAGGAAGAAATCGTCGTGAAGGGCTACGTGCTGGGGCAGTCGGCCTACAACGTGTTGATCATCGCGTCGATGATCGAACGTGAAGCGAAGTTGGACGAGGACCGTCCGCTCATCGCTCGGGTCATCTACAACCGCCTTGCTCTCGGAATGCCGCTGCAGATCGACGCGACGCTGTTCTACAACCAGGATCCCAACTTGCCCTTCGACGCGTTGAAGAGCATCGATTCGCCGTACAACACCTATCTGCACCCGGGTCTGCCACCCACGCCCATCGCCAATCCCGGTCGGGCCTCGATCCAGGCCGCGGTCAACCCGGCCAACAACCCGCCGGAAGGCGGGGCCGAGTGCAAGAACCTGCCCAAGGCGCAGTGCCTGTACCTGTACTACGTGCTGGCTGACGAAGATGGCGGCCACGCGTTTGCTGTCACCCTGGCCCAGCACGAGGCAAACGTCGAGAAGGCCCGCGCTGCGGGTCTGCTGTGATCACCGGCTCTACTCGGGTCGCCGCCGTCATCGGCCATCCCGTGGCACACAGCCTGTCGCCGGCGCTGCACAATGCAGCGTTCCAGGCCGCCGGCGTGCCGTGGGTCTATGTGGCGTTCCACGTGCTGCCGGGCCAGGCAGCGCGCGCCCTGGACGCCATGCGCACGCTGGACATCGGCGGGTTGTCGGTCACCACGCCGCACAAGGAACACGTCGCCAATGCCGTCGACGTTCTGGCGCCGGCCGCTTCGGCATTGGCCAGCGTCAACACCGTCGTCCGGCTGCCCGACGGCCGGTTGGAAGGGCACAGCACCGATGGCGCTGGGTTCGTGGCCTCACTGCGCGAGGCGGGTTGCGACCCAACCGGCCGACGCATCGTGGTGTTCGGGGCCGGTGCTGCTGCCCGATCGGTGATCGATGCGCTGGCGCGCGAGCGAGCCGAACAGATCGTGGTGGTCAACCGGTCGGCCCACAAGGGTCTGCAGGCCGCAGGCCTGGCCGGCGCGTTGGGCAGGGTGGGCACGGTCGACGATGTCCCCCTTGCCGACATCGTCATCAACGCCACGTCGATCGGCATGGGCAGCAACGGGCCGAGCGACTGGACCACCAGCGACGTTGGCGAGTCGCCGGTTGATCGCCGTCTGTTGCGGCCTACTCAGGTGGTCGCCGATCTGGTGTACCACCCACTCCAGACACCGCTACTCATCGCCGCCCGCGCGATCGGAGCGCAGACCATCGATGGGCTGGGCATGCTGGTGCATCAAGCCGCGCTGCAACAGGTGCTGTGGTTAGGTACGCAACCCGATGTTGCCATCATGCGTGCCGCGGCGATCAACGAGCTGTCGTCTCGTGAGGCCAGACCATTAGCCTGACCGGCGATGTTGCGCTATCTGACAGCCGGCGAGTCGCACGGCCAGGCCCTCGTGGTCATCATCGAGGGCTTGCCCGCTGGCTTGTCGATTACCGTCGAGGACATTCAATCCGAGATGGCCCGGCGGCGTCTGGGCTATGGACGCGGCCCGCGGCAGAAGTTCGAGCAGGACGAACTGACGTTGGTGGGCGGCGTGCGCCACGGCCGCACCCTGGGTTCGCCGGTGGCCATCGAGATCAAGAACTCAGAGTGGTTCCGCAGCGACAAGTGGCATGAAGAGATGTCGCCGGCGCCCGGTGTCACCAAGCTGCCGTTGACCCAGGTACGCCCGGGCCATGCCGATCTGGTGGGCATGCAGAAGTATGGCTTCACCGATGCGCGTGACGTGCTGGAACGAGCAAGCGCTCGCGAGACGGCCGCTCGCGTGGCCGCCGGTGCTGTGGCCAAGAAGCTGCTGGCCGAGCTGGGTGTCGAGATCCTGTCGCATGTCATCCAGATGGGCGCGGCCCGGTCGAAGGCCAACGAGCGGCCCACGTTCGCGCAACTCGCACGCGTCGACGAGTCGCCGGTGCGCTGCTTCGATGCCGCGGCCGAGCAGGCCATGATCGGCGAAGTACAGGCCGCAGCCAAAGAGGGCGACTCGCTGGGTGGTGTGGTCGAAGTACTGGGGTACGGCGTGCCCATCGGTCTGGGCAGTCACGTGCACTGGGACCGCAAGCTGGACGCGTTGTTGGCCCAGGCGGTCATGAGCATCCAGGCTGTGAAGGGCGTCGAGATCGGCGACGGTTTCGAGGTTGCCGGCCGTCGTGGCAGCCAAGCGCACGACGCCATCGTGTGGGACGCCGATGCCAACGACTATCGCCGAGAGACCACACTGGCCGGAGGAACCGAAGGCGGCATGTCCACCGGCGAACTGTTGGTGGTGCGCGCCGCGATGAAGCCGTTGGCCACACTGAACCGGCCCACGCTGAAGACGGTCGATGTCGTGACCAAAGAGTCCACCGTCAGCTTCAAGGAACGCACCGACGTCACGGCTGTGCCAGCCATGGGTGTGGTCGCCGAGACGATGGTGGCATTGGTGCTGGCCGCCGAGGCGCAGCGGAAGTTCGGTGGCGACAGCGTCAGCGAGTTCGTGCGCAATGCCACTGCGTTCACCGCCTCGCTCGACCAACCGTGATCCCGGCGAATCAACACGTGGTACTGGTCGGCCTGATGGGCACCGGGAAGACAACCGTCGGTCGCGCGCTGGCCGAACGACTGCACCGCCGGCTGCTCGACAGCGATCTGCTGATCGAAGCACGCACGGGTCGCACAGTGCGGCAGATCTTCCAGGATGAAGGCGAGCCCGCCTTCCGTGCACTCGAGACCGAGGTCCTGATCGAGGCCCTCGCCCAGACCACTCCGTCCGTCATTGCCGCGGCGGGGGGCGTGGTGCTCAGCGAGCAGAACCGTCGGGCACTGAAGGCTGCACCGGCCAAGGTGGTGTGGCTGCGGGCCGAGCCCGACAGCCTGGTCGACCGGGTTCGCAGCGGTGGCCATCGACCGGCGCTCGACGACGATCCAGCGGGTACGTTGCGTCGAATGCACCAGACCCGCGAACCCCTGTACCGCGAGGTCGCCGACATGATCGTGTCGGTCGACGGTCGCAGCGTGCACGACGTCGCCGAGGCCGTG
>JANNFQ010000574.1:0-1855 GCA_031380045.1 Acidimicrobiaceae bacterium | reverse complement strand
GGCCCGTTGGGCGGCTGCCACCGGCGCCCCGCCTCGGTCCCTGACGGTGGAACAGATCCTCGGCAGACGATGGTGACCCCAACGCAGCAGACTTCACGCGTCGGCCGCATTGTGATCTTGAACGGAGCACCACGGTCCGGCAAGTCCAGCATCGTCACGGCGATGCAGGCGATGAGTGACGAGCCGTGGATGAACCTGGGTGTCGACGTGTACATGCGCGCCACCCCGCCCAGCCTGTTGCCTGGCATCGGTCTGCGACCGGGCGGCGAGCGACCCGACCTGGAGCCGTTCATCCTGACCATGTATCACGCGATGTACGACGCCGTCATTGCTCACGCGCGACGTGGGATGAACGTGATCGTCGATGTAGGTCATCACGACAACTACTCGACATCGCTGGGGGTGCTGCCCGCCGTTGCGTGCCGGCTGACTGCCGTCCCGACGCTGTTCGTGGGCGTCCGGTGCCCGATCGTTGTGATCATGCAACGTCGTGATCGCGGCGGTCGTGCCGATGGCGGCGTCGCTGGCGGATATCTCACCACCGGATCCGGTGGCGAGGTGCCCCAAGCCGTGGTGCGATGGCAGCGCGACGTGCACGATCCTGGTATCTACGACCTCGAGGTTGACACGGCCGTCATGACGCCGGACATGTGCGCGCAGGCAGTGTTCGCTCGATTGGCGAGCGGCGTACCGTTCGATGCAATCGGTCGCCTCGCTGCCTTGGCGACTGGCCCTCAGCCGCGCTGATCAGTCGCCGGCCGAGATGCCGTGCTCGTCCAGCAGTGAGGTGTGATCGGGCGGGGCAGCGTGCACGTGCTGGCGTTGGTCGATGGCCTCGATGTCGCACCACCACGCCAGCCACATCGCCCAGGCCGCACCGATCAGCAGCACGATACGCGCGCCGATGGCATCGATCACGGGCCCGAACACCAGGTTGCCCAGGGGCACTGTGCCGCCGAAGGCCATGAACCACAGGCTCATCACCCGGCCGCGTTCGTGATCGGCCAGGCGACTCTGCATGATCGTCAGCATCGAGGTGGTCGTACCGAAGTACGCGAAGCCCAGCACGAAGCCGGCGATGAACCCGCCGATCGGTTCGCGGGCGAGGGCAAACGCTGTCAGGCACACGGCGAACGCAGCGAAGCCGCGGCGGATGAGCCGTCGCTTGTCCCAGCCGACGAACACCGTGCCGATCGCCAAGCCGCCCAGGCATGCGCCGAGACCCCATGTGGCGTACAGCCACTTGTACGTGGGGCTCTTCTCGTCGATACCGAAGTTCAGTTCGGCCACGGCGGGAAACAGGCCGACGTACGGCAGCGACAGGAACGAGAACGTGGACAACGTGATCAGCAACCTGCCGGTGACCGGGTTGTCGCGGGCCAGTCGCAGGCCGGCGCTGAACTGATGCCAGCCGGGCTCGTGGGCGACCTTCGGCGGCGCTGGCAGGTGCACCGACAGCAGCGCAAACACAACGAACAGATACGTGACTGCGTTGATGAGGAAGAACTGCGACGACGTGACACCGAACGGGCTGAGCGACGCCACGATGATGGGACCGATGACTCGCGATCCGTTGATCATCGCTGAGTTCAACGAGATCGAGCCGGACAGATCTCTCTTGCTGACCAGGGTGGGCAGCATCGCCGACCATGCAGGGGCGTTCAACGCGTTGCCGATTCCCACACCCAGCGCGACGCCGAACAACGACCACAGGGGTGCGTCGGCCGCGACCAGCGGGGCCAGCGCGACCGAGAAGCACATCTGCACGACCTGCATGGCGACCAACCATCGGCGCCGGTCGAAGCGGTCGGCGATGACGCCCGCAGGTATGGACAGCAGCAGCAACGGACCGAGC
>JANNFQ010000565.1:0-13773 GCA_031380045.1 Acidimicrobiaceae bacterium | reverse complement strand
CACGGCCTTGCACGTGCGATCGCTTCTCGTCACACCAACTCGCCCCGGCCGGTTCTTGCGTGCAGCCGCCACCGATCATCTGCCTGTCGGCTGAGCTTGCCTGTCCGCCGGCGCATCCCACCGGTGACCATTTTCAGTGGTTCGAGGTCTCAGTGGTTCGAGGCGACGATGCCGCCGCCCAGTACCCGTTCGTTGCCCGAGTCGTAGACCACCACGGTCTGCCCCGGGGCAATGCGTCGCTGCGGCTCGCTCCACACGATGAGATCGCGGTCGAGCGTTGCCGCTCGAGGTGTGCCGTGAGCGCTGCACTGCACCAGCACGTCACCGGCCACCGGCGCCGCGGCCCATGTGAGGTCGCGAACGTGCGCACAGTCGTCGAACATGTCGACCTCGTCGCCAACAGTGACAACGGCTGCGGCAACATCGACATCGACGACGTAACGCTTCGGTCCCCCACCGGGTAAGCCAATGCCTCGACGTTGACCGATCGTGACCATCTCGACGGCATCGACTTCGCCCAGTTGCGTGCCGTCGCGGTCGACGACGCGACCCGGCCGGAACTGGATGCGGTCGCCGAGGAACTGTGTGCGTCCGCCGGTGTGGGTGATGAAGCACACATCCTGGCTGTCGGGCTTGCCGGCGGTACGCAGCCCGGCTGCCATTGCCTTGGCCCGCACATCGGCCTTCGTGAGATGCCCGACGGGGAACATCGTGCGAGCCAGCTCACGCTGGGGCAGCATGTGGACGACGTAGCTCTGATCCTTGGCAGCATCGGCGCCGCGGGCAACGAAGCGCTGGCCGCCGGCATCAACGATGCGCGCGTGGTGTCCGGTGGCGATGGCATCGAAGCCCAACAGATCGGCGCGCTCGCTGAGCCGGTGGAACTTGAGATGGCGGTTGCATTCGATGCACGGATTCGGGGTGGTGCCCGCCACGTGCGCATCGATGTACGGCTGCACGACATGCGTGTCGAAGTCGTCGGTGAAGTTGAAAACCAGATGGTCGATGCCCAGCTGCTGCGCCACGCGTCGGGCGTCGTCGACATCGGCGATCGAACAGCAGCCGGTGTCGCTGGCTCCGCCCCACAGCCGCATCGTCAGGCCGACCACGTCGTGACCGGCCTGCAACAACTCCAGCGCGGCGACCGACGAATCGACACCGCCGCTCATCGCGCACAGCACCTTCATGCCGCGAACCCGCGGATGTGTTGCACCGCGCCGACGATCACTTCGATGGCACGGTCGATGTCGGCATCGGTGGTCGTGCGGCCCAGTGTCAGGCGAACCGCGCCTGCCGCCCACTGCCGCTCGACACCCATGGCGGCCAGTACGTGCGAGGGCTCCATGGCACCGGCAGCGCAGGCCGACGCGGCGCTGGCGCACACGTTGCCCTCGTCCAGCATGTACAGCAACGCTTCGTTCTCGATGTCGCGAATGCACACGTGCGCAGACCCGGCGACCTTGTGCATCGGGTCCACGGTCTCGCGCACGTTGGGCAGACACGCGCGCAGCTGCCCCACCAACCGGTCGCGCAGCACGGTCAAGCGTGCGTTTTCGTGATCGCGTTCGATGTCGGCCAACCGAAGCGCTTCGGCCAACGCAACCGCGCCGGCCACGTTCTGTGTGCCGCTGCGCCGTTCGCGCTCTTGCCCGCCACCGATGATCAAGGGGTCGAACGTGCCGGCGGTTCGGGCGACCAACACGCCGACGCCTTTCGGTCCGCCGAACTTGTGACCCGACAGCGACAGCAGATCCACGTGCGGTGTGATCGTACGCAGGTCCAGCCAGCACGCGGCCTGCACGGCATCGGTGTGCACAACGACGTGGGCGTTTGCGCAGCGTGCAGCTTCGGCTGCTGCCGCGATGTCGGTGATGGACCCGACCTCGTTGTTGACGGCCATGACCGACACCACCGAGACATCTTGATCGATTGCGGCGGCCATCTGCTGCATGTCGATGCGGCCCTCGGCATCGACGCCGACCACCCGGCCACCGACATGTTCCACTGCGTGCAGCACCGCGTGGTGTTCCACCGCAGAACACACTGCCGTGCCCCCGCGGCGGGCAACCACGCCCAACACGGCGGTGTTGTCGGCCTCGGTACCTCCTGCCGTGAAGATGATGTCGCCCGGCGCGCAGCCGACGACATCGGCCACCACGTCGCGCGCGTCGTCCAAGGCGCGTCTCGCATCGCGTGCGAAACGATGTGACCCGTTCGGGTTCGCGTATTGCGCGTCGAGGTACGGCAACATCGCATCGATCGCCTCACGCCGCATGGGCGTGCTGGCGGCGTGATCGAGGTACGTCAACGGGCCTGACATCGCTGACAACGCTACCCGTGTCCGCGAATCATGTCGTGTGGTCACAACCCCTGTCGTGCACCATGATGCAGGCATGCGCGGTTACGACTCCTCGACCTATGGCGACGCCTTCGCCGACGTCTACGACGATTGGTACCGGGGCTTGAGCGACATCGACAGCACCATCGCATTCCTCGGCGATCTTGCCAACGGCGGCTCAGTGCTGGAACTGGGCGTCGGCACCGGGCGGCTTGCGGTTCCGCTTCAGGCAACGGTGGGTTCGGTCACCGGAGTCGATAGCAGCCAGAGGATGCTCGACATCTTGCAGGCGAAGGATCAGCTCGGCACGGTGACCTGGCAGCTCGGCGACATGGTCGACGATCTGCCCGACGCACGGTTCGATGTGGTCATCGTGGCGTACAACACGCTATTCAACCTGTTGACCGTCGAACGCCAGCGAGCGTGCTTTCGGGCGGTGGCAGCGCGGCTGACCGACGATGGCGCGTTCGTTGTCGAGGCGTTCGTGCCGCAACCGCACACCGGCTCACAAGTCTCGGTCCGATCCTTGGATGTCGACCGGGTCGTACTCAGCGCCAGCATCCACCAGGCCGCCGACCAGCACGCCGAGGGCCAGTTCATCGAGTTCACGGACGGTGGCGGCGTGCGCCTACGACCGTGGTCGATCAGGTGGGCCGATCCCGAACAGCTGGACGCAATGGCGGCCGACAGCGGCCTGGAACTCCACCAGCGGTGGGCCGATTTCGACCGGTCGACCTTCGATGCGACCAGCGAACGCCATGTCAGCGTCTATCGTCACCACCATGCCGGCAGAGAAACCTCTAGCCCGCCCGGTGTCGTACCGATATGAAATCAGTGATACGTCCGTACAACGCCCATGTGTTCGCCCTAAGGTGTAAGTCGCTGTGAGTCAACTTCGCTTGAATCCCCTGACCGGCAGGTGGGTCACGATCGTCGCCGCACGGGCCGAACGCCCCAGCGACTTCGCCCCCCGGCTGGCTGCCGTCGAATCCGATCCCGATCGGCCGTGTCCGTTCTGCCCCGGCAACGAGGAAGCCACCATGGCTCCCCTCGACCGGGTCGACGACCCCGATGGCTGGCGCATGCGTGTGCTGCCCAACCTGTACCCGGCGTTCGCCGGCGACGAGCCGTTCTCGGTCCATCACCTCGGTCCGGTGCACGTCGAGGCCGAGGCCAGCGGTAGTCACGAGGTGTTCGTGTTCACCCGCGACCACGACGGCGGCCTGCACACACTCAACGATGCCGACGCCGCCGATCTCATGCGCCTGCTGCAGCGTCGCTTCAACGAACACTCCGCAGCCCCCAACCTTCGCTTCACCCAGGCCATCATCAATCACGGCCGCGAGGCTGGAGCTTCGTTGGTGCACCCGCACGGCCAGCTGCTGGGCCTTCCCTTCGTCCCGGGCGAAGTGCTCGAGGAACAGCGTGGTTTCAGCCGCTTCGAGGGTGGCTGCATCTTGTGCGCCACTGTCGAGGCCGAACTGGCCGCCGGCAAGCGAGTGGTCTTCGCCAACGAGCATGCGCTGTGCATCTGCCCCTTCTGGAGCGGTTCGCCGTTCGAGATGATGATCATCCCGCGCAGCCACGATCTGCACCTGACCGACAGCGACGACGCCACGCTGGCAGCTATGGGCATCGGCATTCGCGACGCCATCTCGCATCTGGTCCAGACCTTGGGCGACATCTCGTACAACGTGGTGTTCCGCACCGCTCCGCACCACTACAGCGGGGCGTTCCACTGGTACGTCAGTGTGTGGCCCAAGCTCGTCACCACCGCCGGCTTCGAGTTGGGAACTGGCGTGCTGATCAACATCATGCCGCCCGAGGTTGCCGCCGAGCACCTGCGCAGCGTTCCAGTTCACGCCTGATCGGCGCCTCGACCATGACTGCGATCGAAGTGTCGATCGAGATCGATGCATCAGTCGACCGTGTGTGGCAGGTGGTGGAACCGGTCGAGCGGCACGTCGATTGGATGCACGACGCTGTCGCGATCAGGTTCCAGGGGCAGCAAACGCGCGGCGTCGGCACTCGATTCACCTGCGATACCAAAGTCGGACCGCTGAAGCTGGTCGACCACATGGAGATCACCGAGTGGCAGCCGGGCCGGGCCATGGGAGTGCGCCACACGGGCATCGTCACCGGCAGCGGCACGTTCACCCTGACCCCCATCGACCTCGAGCGGCGCACCCGGTTCAGCTGGGCCGAGGAACTGATCTTCCCGTGGTGGCTGGGTGGCCCCATCGGCGCGTTCGTCGGCGGCAAGCTGGTCATGAAGGCCATCTGGCGGCGCAACCTGCGCGAACTGCGCTCCATCGTCGAAACGGCCTGACGTTCCCAGCCTTCAGGCGATCAGTGGCACCCAGGCGGCGCCTTCGCGATTGCACCCGGTTGATCTACCTGCAGCCCGAGTCAATCGGACTGGACAGGGATGGTGACCGAATCGGATCCGGCGACGCCGGTTGTCGTCTGGATGTGGACCGTGATCTCGGTGACGCCCGGTGGCAGCGCTTGGGGAAACGACAGCGTTGAAGTGGCTTCTTCCTTGAACGCGTAACTGACTGTTCCCAGGTTGACGGCGCCGGCAGTAGCGGTCGCAGAGCCTGCACAGCCTTGGCTGCCGGTCCCGCAGGTCACGTTGATGGTCACGCGTCCCTGCGTGTCTGGACTGACGGTAGTGCTGGTCGAGTTGAAGACCGACGGGAACAGGACACCAGTCGGGGAGTTGTCGCCGTTCGGGTCGAAACAACCGTCGAACTCGAATGCCGGGTTGGTGACTTCCTTGCCATCCGTGTCGGTGATGGTCAGGAAGCCGGTCAGTTTGGTTTGCCCGGCCGCGGTGAAGCAGTCGTTGGAGTGCACGTTGACGTCAAACTTTCCGTAGCCCTCCTTTGGCATCGGGACTTGTGGGTCACTCCAGGTCATCAGGCACACCCAATCGCCGCCGGGGCCGACGTCGGCGACGTCGGGGCCGTGCTTGTCGCACATGGCCGTGGCGTCGAGTGATGCCACAGTCACGTTCTTGTGGCCGAGAAGTTGGGCCTGGTTGACGTAGACGTTGGCGAAGGTAGCTGGGAGCGCCCGTTCCAGTCGGGCACGGGTCACGGTGCTCGCGCCACCGCTGGCTGCGACCACCGCTCCGAGTCCGACAAGGACGGCGAGTGGGATCAGGATGACGATGATTCGGCGCATGGGGTTCATCCTCCAGTGATGTCGCGTCGGCGAAGCAGGACGAAAGCAGTGGTCAGGCAGATGAAGCCCCAGGCCGTGCTGACGATGACTCCTTCGACCAGTGGCCCGGTGAACCGTGGTTCGGCCAGTAGACCGTGCCAGGATTCGAACGCGGTGCTCAGCAGAAACGGGCGAATGGTGTCGATTCCGCCGAGTGACCCGACGAGCCCCATGACCATGCCGAAGACGACGGGTGTCGCGATGCCCACGGCGGGGTTGCGGGACCAGATCGACAGCACGATGGCGAGGCACGTGAACCCGATGACCGGGGCAAGCATGCTGCCCCAGCTCGCGATCACAAGCGGTAGCGCCGTGGACGCGGGGATCGTCTGGCCGGTGAGACCAAGCAGCGGCTGGTGCCCGACGATGAGCAGGCTCGAGACGATGGTCGAAGTCTCGAGCAGGCTCAGCATGAGCACGGCGAAGCCTCCCGCGGTCAGGGTCTTGGCCCAGAACAGCTTGGAACGACTCGTCGAGCGAGTGAACACCGTCTTCCATGTACCGTGCTGGTCCTCGCTTGCGAAGATGTCACCGGCCACGATCGCCGTCAGCAACGGCAGGACCCATTGGGATGCGAAGCCGAGAACAAGAAGCATCAGTGAGAACCCGTGGTCCGGGGCGAATCGTCCGAACAAGGTGTCCTTCGGTGGGCGCGACTGCCCGTGCAGGACGACCACGATCGGAACCGGGGCCAGCAACGCTGCGAGCAGCACGGCGCGAGCGCGTTGCTGGGCGCGGAGCTTGCGGACCTCCCACCGAACAACCGAGAACAGGCCGGGCCGACCCGTGTGACGCTGCGCAGAAGCGTCGATGCCCATGGGGGCTGTCTCGACGGCAGTCATCAGGCGTACTCGCCTTCGGTCATCACGTCATCGGTGTACCGACCGTGTGAGTCGTTGTCGTCGGTGAGCATGAAGAAGAGCTCCTCCAGAGGGGTTCTCGTTTGGGTGAAGCCGAGCAGGCCGATGCCGTCGCGAACCAGCGCACCCACGTACGCCGAAACAGCCGGCACCGGGCCGGACACAACAAGGGCTGTCCCGAGCTCTCGGGTGACCAAGATGTCGGGGTGCAGTCGGGCTGCGTCGAGCGCGCGAACGTCGTTGGTTGTGCTGAGCACGTGCCCTGGGTCGGGTGCCATCGAGCGCAGGTCGGCGATGGTGCCGTGGAAGGCGATCGTGCCACGCCGCATGATGGTGACGTTGTCGCAGATCTCCTCGACCTCATCCATGTGGTGTGAGCTGAGGAGCACCGTCAGGCCGCTCGCCGCCAACCGCTTGACCAGGGCACGCATGTCCCGAATCCCGGCCGGGTCGAGACCGTTGGCGGGCTCGTCGAGAACCAGAAGCTTGGGCTCGCGCAGCAGGCTGGCCGCTACGCCCAGGCGTTGCCGCATGCCGTAGGAGTAGCCGCCGACCTTGTGATCTGAGCGCCCGAACAGATCGACGATCTCCAGCGTTTCCTCGAGCAGACCTGGACGGATGCCGCCGTCGAGGAGAGCCAGCCCTTCGAGGTTCTGTCTTCCGGTGAGATACGGGTAGAACTTCGGGCTTTCGATGAATCCGGCGACCCCGTCGAGCGTTTTCACTCCGGCGTCGTCCCAGGTTTTGCCGAAGACCCGGATGGTGCCGGCGTCGGGTCGGATGAGGCCGAAGAGCATGCGCAGGAACGTCGTCTTTCCCGCGCCATTGGGTCCAAGGACGCCGTACACCTCACCGGCGGCCACTTGGATGGAGATGTCATCGACGGCGCGCACGGAGCCAAAGGTCTTGACCAGCCCGGTCGCATCGACCGCCAGTACTTGGTTCATGTCGATGACGGTAGAAGCCGGACATGAAAGGAACATGAAGCTGTGCCTGATCGGTCGAGGGACCAGACTGGGCGCAATGCGAGTGCTCATCGCCGAGGATGAACCGCGATTGGCCCAGCTGCTGGCGGATGCCGTCGCCGATGCTGGTTGGTCGGCGACCATCTGCAGCAATGGACGCGCTGCCCTCGTAGAGGCACGCAGCGGCGACCATGATGTCTTGTTGCTTGACTGGATGCTGCCAGGGATCGAGGGTCCGTCGGTCATCTCGCAGCTCCGCGCCGAGGGGCACCGTCTCCCGATCTTGCTGCTCACGGCCCGCGGCGAGCTCCACGACCGCGTCGAGGGCCTGAACGTGGGGGCCGATGACTTTCTTGCGAAGCCTTTCGAGCTCGATGAGCTCCTTGCCCGGCTTCGTGCCCTGCATCGCCGCGGCCATCCCGGACTTGCCATTGCGCAACGTGCTGGCGATTTGCTGCTCGACCCCGTCGCCCGGAGGGCGCAGCGAGGGAACGTCCTCATCGATCTCTCTGCTCGCGAGTTCGACATTCTCTTTCTCCTGATGCAACGCGCCGGCCAGGTCGTCAGCCGGTACGCGATTCTGGATGAAGTGTGGGATGGCGACACCGACCTGCGCAGCAACGTCATCGACGTGTACGTCGCGAATCTGCGGGCGAAGGTCGACAGGCCCTTCGGACGAACCACGATCCAAACCGTGCGCGGATCTGGGTACCGAATCGACGCCACTCCGTGACAGTGCGCCACCCGCTTGCATCGCTGCCCTTGCGGGTGCGACTGGTCACCGGGTTTGTCGTGGCGATGACGATCCTTCTCGCGGGCACGGGAGCATTCGTCTACTGGCGAGTTCGAGTTGATCTGGACACTGCGCTCGATCGAGATCTTGCCGATCAACTAGCAGCGATCATTCCGGTTGTCGGCGCAGACGGAGTCGTCGATACCACATCGAGTGCCATCCGTCTTCCGCTCCTTCAAGAGTTCCAGACCCTGACGCGCTCGAACGTGGTCCTGTCGTCGAGCCTCGGGACTGCCGCTGACACTCTGCTCACGGCGTCCGACTTTCGACGGGCGCTCGCTGGTCCGGTCCATGTGCAGATCGGTGCGTTCCTGCCAGCGAGCCCACGACCACTGCGGCTCCTGGCCGCGCCGCTCGATGGAAGTGGTCGCGCCGCGGTCGTCGTTGTCGGGGTACAGCGCGATCAGCGGGATGAAGCGCTGCGCGAGCTTCTTGCCACTCTCGCACTCGCGGGCTTCGGCGCTCTCATCATCGCAGCGTTCGTCGGCGAGCGACTTGCCAAGGCCGCGCTGGCCCCTGTTGAACGGTACCGGGCCCAGGCGTCCTCGATCGCCTCGGGCGCATCCGGCATTCGCCTCGAGGTGCCCACATCAAGAGACGACGAAGTGACCCGTCTCGGGCACACCTTCAACGACGTACTCGGGGCGCTCGAGCACGCAATGGACCGCGAGCGTCGATTTGTTCACGATGCCAGCCATGAGCTGCGCACTCCGCTCACCTTGCTGATGACACGCGTCCAGCTACAACGTCGCCGACAGCGATCGGTCGCTGAGCATGAACACGCGCTGGCCGAACTCGAGACAGACATCGCTGACCTGATCCATCTCAGCGACCAACTCCTGGACCTCGGACACGGCCGAGACAGCCCAGAGCAAACAGATGCCGCAGCGGTGATCCGGGCCATGCCGTTGGCACATCTCGGAGTCGATGCGCAGGTCGACGACGGAGAAGCATTCGTGAGTGTGCCTGCAGCTCAAATCAGGCAGATCGTGAGCAACCTCATCGCGAACGCTCGGGTGCACGGTCAGCCGCCAATCGAGCTTCGAGTTCGCAGCGAGGCCGACGTCATCGTGGTCTCGATTTCCGATAGCGGCACAGGGATGAGCGCGGACTTCGTCGGTCTGGCGGTCGAGCGTTTCACTCGGGCCGACGACGCTGCTTCACGCTCGGGCAGCGGCCTTGGGTTGGCCATCGTCGAGGCGATCGTACATCGGCACGATGGCGAACTGAGGCTGTGCTCGGGGGGTGACCACTACAGCGTGCACTCGGTGCTGTCCTTCGCCTGTGAACATCCAACATCTGGCTTCACATCGACTGTCGGTTTCCGCACACCTTGAGTCGGTCGTGCCTCGGCGATCGTGCGCCTGGACGCGCGTTCACACCGGCATTCAGATCCAGCGTGGGCGAGCGCATCGCGTCAAGCGACGTGGCGCACCACCGCGGTGACGCCTGCGCCGATGACGATGACCACGATGAAGGGCGCCTTGCGCCACACCGCAACCGTGGCCGCGACCACACCGGCCACGCGGGCATCGATCTGCAGGTTTTGACCCACGCTGAAGGTGTCCTTGGCGACCAATGCGGCCACCAATGCGGCGGGGATCAGGGCCAGGCAGCGCTCGACCGCTGCAGGTAGGTGGCTGCGACCCAGCACGAAGAAGCCGAACATCTTGCAGCCGATGCCTCCGGCCGCCAGCGCGAACACCAGGGTCCACGTCATCGGGGCTGCTCGATCGATCGATTCGGCGTGGGCTCGGCGTCGGTGATCTCCGCCGGCACGCCGACCAGCACGCCCACTGCGGCACACAGGATGGGCACCCCGATCGGCAGCACGGGCACCAGCGACACGCACACCACGGCCCCGATCGCGGCAGCGATCAATCCTCTCCGGGTCCGCAGCAACGGCCAGATCATGAACACGAAGCCGGCGGGAAAGGCCGCATCGAGGCCGAACGTCTGCGGATCGATCGCCGACCCCAGCAGCGCCCCCAGCAGGGTGCCCAGGTTCCAGAAGATGTAGATGCATGCGCCAGTGATCCAGAACGCCGCACGCTGTGCCTCGGGTTCGCCCTGGGCCATCGACATCGCCGTCGATTCGTCGAGGGTCAAGTGTGCAGCGACCAGCCGGGTGATGGACCGCCCTTTGATCCGCCGGCCCATGGTCAACCCGTACACGCCGTTTCGGGCCGAGAGGACAAGCGCGCTGGACAACGCTGACGCCGTTGATCCGCCCGCACCAATCACACTGACCGCGGCGATCTGCGATGCGCCGGTGAACACCAGCAGCGACATGACACATGCCTGCAACACGGTCGCTCCGGCATTCACAGCCCCCACCCCGAACGAGATGCCGAACACACCGACTGCCGTGCCCAACGTGGCGCTGGCGACAACCACTGGCCGCAGTGCGGGGTCGATCGTGAACGGTCGGCGAGCCATGGGCTGGCCAGTCTGGCAGCGCGGGCACCGCGGGACACAGTGCGACACTGCACACCTCCCCGACTGACCCGACGGCGGTCAGGGGCGGTGGGCAGCCAACCAGATGACGCCGAGGGGTGGCACCTCGACCATCGCCGAGGCGGGCTGGCCCTGCCACGGCCGGTCGCCGACCGCGTCGACCGCGCTGCGGCCACCAGCCGAGCCACTGCCGCCGAATCGGGTGGCGTCGGTGTCGACGACGATCTGCCACTGCCCTGCCCACGGCAACCCGATGCGGTACCCGCCTCGTGGCACCGGGGTGAAGTTGGCGACACACGCCACCGCGTGAGCACCGGCATGCGCCCACCTGAGGAACGCAAACATCGAGTGCGCGGCATCGTCGGCGTCCAGCCACTCGAAGCCACTGGCGTCGTGATCGCGCTCCCACACCGCCGGCCACTGCTCGGCCTGCGCGTTCAGCGTGACCAGCAGATCGCGCACGCCACGATGCGTCGCATGGTCCAGCAGGTGCCAGGGCAATCCACCACCGTCGTTCCACTCGGTCCACGACGCCAGCTCTGCGCCCATGAACAGCAGTGGTGCGCCGGGCAGCGCCCACATCCACGCGTACAGCGCCCGCAGGTTGGCGAATCGCTGCCAGTCGTCGCCCGCCATCTTCATCAGCAGGCTGCCCTTGCCGTGGACCACTTCGTCGTGGCTGAGCGGCAGCACGAACGTCTCGGTGAACGCGTACAGCAGGCCAAAGGTCAGCTCGTAATGATGCCAACGACGATGCACCGGATCTTCGTGCAGATAGCCGAGCGTGTCGTGCATCCAGCCCATGTTCCACTTGTGCGAGAAGCCCAACCCGCCCTGATCGGTGGGACGCGACACCTGGGGCCACGAGGTGCTCTCCTCGGCGATCATCATGGCCGTCGGATGTTCGGCCAGGACTGCGTCGTTCAACTGACGGAAGAACGACACTGCGTGCAGGTTCTCTCGCCCGCCCAGCTCGTTGGGCACCCACTGGCCCGGCTGGCGCGAGTAGTCGAGGTACAGCATGCTGGCCACCGCATCGACCCGCAGACCGTCGATGTGAAACTCGTCCAGCCAGTACAGCGCGTTGGCGATGAGGAAGTTGCGCACCTCGTTGCGGGCGTAGTTGAACACGTATGTGCCCCAGTCGGGCTGCTCGCCCTGCCGAGGGTCGGCGTGCTCGTACAGCGCTGTGCCGTCGAATCGCGCCAGGCTCCACTGGTCCTTCGGAAAGTGCGCCGGCACCCAGTCGAGGATGACGCCGATGCGTCGCTGGTGCATCGCATCGACCAACGCTCGGAACTGGTCGGGTGTCCCGTAACGCGCGGTGGGCGCGTAGTAGCCAGTGACCTGATAGCCCCACGAGCCCCCGAACGGATGCTCGGCCACCGGCAGCAGTTCCACGTGGGTGAAGCCCAGGGAGGCGACGTGGTCGGCCAACTGTTCGGCCAGCGCGGTGTACGAATCGACGCCGCGTCGCCACGACCCCAGGTGCACCTCGTAGATGCGCAGCGGCACACCCAGCGCTCGGCTTCGCTTGGCCATCCACGCGTCGTCACTCCACACGTGAGCGGTGGGGCCTGACACCACGCTGGCGTCAGATGGTGGGCGCTCGGCGGCCATGGCCATGGGGTCGGCCTTCAGCGTGGTGCGACCGTCGGCGCCGTGCACCATGAACTTGTAGCGGTGCCCGGGCTGCGCATCGGCGACGACCGCCCACACGCCGGAATCGGACTGCGCCGAGAGGGGTTGTGGCGACCAGTCGTTCCAGTCGCCGATGACATCGATGCCAGCGGCATTCGGTGCCCACACTGCGAACCGGGTCCGACCGTCGTCCAGCGACACCGCCCCCAGCACTTCCCAGAGCCTGCGGTGAGTGCCCTCGCCGAACAGATGGAGGTCGAGGTCGGACAGCAGCACCCAGCGAGCGTAGGTGACGCATCGGGCACAAGGGCTACGGTCGCGCCAATGCGTGTCGTGATGCTGTCGTGGGAGTATCCGCCCTTCGTCATCGGTGGCATCGCCGCCCATGTCGACGGGCTGGCCCGAGCCATGGTCCGCGGCGGCCACGAGGTCGTCGTGCTCAGCCTGCAGCGGCACGAACCCGGCACCGATCCGGTGCCCGACGACGAGGTGGTCGACGGCGTTCGCATCCTGCGTGCCGCCACCGATCTGCCCTGGCTGCCCGAGGGCGATCTGGTGGCCCGCATGGCTTCGGCGAACCATCAGATCGTCGCGTTGGCGGCACGGCTGGGCGACTGGCGGCCCGACGTGGTGCATGCCCACGACTGGCTGGTGGCATGGGCCGGCGACACGCTGAAGACCCTGTGGGACAAGCCGTTGGTGGCCACCATCCATGCCACCGAACGCGGCCGCCATGGTGGCCACGTGCCCACCGGTATGCCCGCAGCCATCAATGCCATCGAGTGGTGGCTCACGTACCAGGCCCGCGAAGTGATCGCCTGTTCGAAGTTCATGGTGCGCGAGGTGGTGAACGGTTTCGAGCTGCCAGTCGAGAAGGTGCATCTGGTGCCGAACGGCGTCGATCCGGCACTGTGGGCGCTGCCCACAGTGAACGCACCCAAGCGCGAAGCGTTGGTGGTCGCGTGGGGTCGCGTCCAGTACGAGAAGGGATTTCAGGTGTTGGTGCGTGCCATCGCCGAGCTGCGCCAGGACTTACCAAACGTGCGCTGCATCATCGCCGGCCGAGGGAGCTACCTGACCGAATTGCAAACGCAGATCGATGTGGAAGGCGTGACCGACATCGTCGACCTGGCGGGTTTCGTGCCCGACGATGACCTGCGCGCCATCCTGCAGCGAGCCGGCTGCGTGATCATCCCGTCGCTGTACGAGCCATTCGGGATCGTGGCCCTCGAGGGCATGGCGGCGGGCGCACCGACCATCGTCGCCCGCACCGGCGGCCTGGCCGAGATCGTCGAAGGCACGGGTGCCGGCATGTTGTTCGAGCCGGGCAATCACCACGATCTGGCCCAACGAATTCGCGAGGTGCTGACCGATGCGAAGGTCGCCACGGCGATGAGCAAGAAGGCCGCCAAGCTGATCTCCGACCAGTACACGTGGCATGCCATTGCCGTCTCGACGATCGGCGTGTACGAAGTCGCCTGCCGGTAGGTC
>JANNFQ010000550.1:0-19783 GCA_031380045.1 Acidimicrobiaceae bacterium | reverse complement strand
TGCCCTACGACCGCAACGCCTCCATCGCATTCACCGCAGCCGGCAACAACTTCGAGCTCGCCATCGCGGTCGCGATCGGTGTGTTCGGCGTCTCGTCAGGTCAGGCGTTGGCTGGGGTGGTAGGACCATTGATCGAGGTACCGGTTCTGGTGGGTCTGGTCTACGTCGCGTTGTGGGCACGTGGCCGCTGGTACCCATCCGGCGCCGTGCTCGGCTGAGCAGGTTCGATACCCCTCAGGGTATGATCCAGATACCCTACGGGGTATGGTTGTCGCCGGCGAACGAGACAAGGAGGTCGTCGATGATGTTCTTCCGTCAGTACTACCTGGGCTGCCTCAGCCACGCGAGCTACCTGATCGGTGACACCTCCACCGGCCGCGCCGTGGTGGTCGATCCGCAGCGCGACATCGTCGAGTACCTGGCGGATGCTCGGGTGAATGGGCTGACGATCGTGAAGGTGATCGAGACGCACTTCCATGCCGACTTCGTCTCGGGTCATCTCGAGATGGCGGCCGCCACCGGCGCCACCATCGGCTACGGCAGCGCCGCGTCAGGTCGGGTTCAGTTCGCCATCGAGACCTACAGCGACGGCGACGTGATCGACCTCGGCCAGGTGGTCCTCCAGGTTCGTGAGACCCCCGGCCACACACCCGAGTCGATCAGCATCGTGATCCACCCGAGCGGGTTGGCCGACGATCCGTACGGCGTCCTCACTGGCGACACGATGTTCATCGGCGATGTCGGTCGCCCCGACCTGCTCGCGTCGGTGGGCGTCGATGCCGACCATCTGGCTCGCCAGCTGTATCACTCGTTGCACGAACGTCTGCTGACGCTGCCCGATGCAACAAAGGTGTTCCCGGCGCACGGCGCCGGTTCTGCCTGCGGCAAGAACCTGTCGACCGAGACGGTCTCGACGATCGGCCAGCAGCGGCAGACCAACTACGCGCTCGCTCCGATGAGCGAGGACGAGTTCGTCGCAGCCGTCACCCAGGGCCAATCGGCCGCCCCGCTGTACTTCGCCTTCGCCGCCAACCGCAACCGAGAGCTGCACGATCTGCTGCCCGACCAGACGCACGTGCCGCGCCTCGGTCTTGGCGAGGTCCTTGCATCGCAGCGCGGTGGAGCAGTGGTGCTGGATGCACGAGATGACATGACGTTCGCGGCCGGGCACCTGCGTGGTTCGATCAACGTGGGGCTCGGTGGACGGTTTGCCGAATACGCGGGCGAGGTCATGCGGCCAGGCACACCGATCGTGCTCGTCACCGAGCCGGGGCACGAAGCCGAAGCCCAGGTCCGCCTGGCCAGGATCGGGTTCGATCGTGTGCTCGGCGCGCTCGACGATCCGGTCAGAACGTTCATGGCCAACCCCGACGACGTCGAGCCGATGTCGCGCATCTCTGCCGACACCCTCGTCCAGCGCCAGCAGACGGTGCCGGACCTCGTGATCATCGACGTCCGCAACGCCGGTGAGGTTGCGCTGGGCCGTGTGCCCGGCTCGGTGCACATCAGCCTGCCGACCTTGCTCAACAGCATCGACCAGCTGAATCCTGACGCGCCCACAGTGGTCCACTGCGCCGGCGGATACCGGTCCGCGATTGCGGCCAGCCTGCTGCGTTCTCGGGGCTTCAGCGATGTGTCGGATCTGATCGGCGGGTTCACCGCATGGGCGGCCAGATCGTCGTCGGAGTCGGACTCGAGCGGCGATCGCCCGGCCCCCACGGTCGAGACCTGAGACCGACGTGCGTGCACTTCTCGCTTCGCCGTTGGGCTTTCTCGTGGGCATCTCGCTGGGCGCGCTCGGCGGTGGCGGCTCGATCCTGGCGGTTCCTGCGCTGGTGTACGCAGCCGGCCAATCTCCCAAGAGTGCGACCACCACGTCGCTCGTGATGGTTGCGATCACCGCGTTGATCGGCCTCGTTCCCTACTGGCGAGCGCACTACGTCCGATTCGGAGCAGGCACCATCTTCGGGCTGGCCGGCATCGGTGGCTCGATCGTCGGATCGCATTGGAACGACGCCGCCGATCCCGACGTGCTGCTGTTGGCCTTCTCGGTTCTGATGCTGGTCGCCGCGTTCGGCATGTGGCGACGGATCCGCAGCGACCGCGTCGAGCCTGTCGCTCGCTCTGTTGGAGCCGCGGTCGCCACGCCCGCAGCTGTCCATGCACGCGTCGATCCGAGGACCGTCGCAAAGGTGGCCGCCGCGGGAACGGTGGTCGGCCTGATGACCGGGTTCTTCGGTGTCGGTGGCGGCTTTGTGATCGTGCCGGCGCTGGTGCTGACGCTCGGATTCACCATGCCCCAGGCCACTGGAACGTCGCTGCTCGTCATCGCCATCAACTCGGCTGTGGCGCTGACCACGCGGCTGAACGGCGCCTCGATCCAGTGGGGCACGGTCGTCCCGTTCACGATCGCCAGCCTGCTGGGCGTCGTGGTGGGCAGCCAGCTGGCCCGCCGCCACGACCCCACCGCGCTGCAACGCTGGTTCGTCGGCCTGCTCGTCATCGTCGGGTTGTACACGTTCGCCCAGTCGGCGCTGGCTCTCTGACACCCCCACCGCAACCCCGTTCTCCACCCCTCACCAACACCACCTTCACCAAGACCACCTTCACCAACACCACCTGAACAGGAAGCTCGATCACATGGACATTGCCGACGACACCATCTCCGACCTGAACCGGCGACTCCGCCGGGTGGAGGGCCAGATCCGCGGCATCCAGCAGATGCTGACCGATGGCCGCGACTGCCGCGACATCGTCACGCAGATGTCTGCGGCCAGCAAGGCTTTGGACCAAGCGGGGTTCATGTTGGTCGCCAGCGGGCTGGCATGGTGCCTCGCCAATCCCGAGCAGTCGGCTGCCGAGGGTTACTCGGTCGACGACGTCCAGAAGATGTTCATGAAGCTGGCATGAGACCCATGACTGCACGCACCACGCCCGACGCCGCCGGCGTCGTGTCGACGGCAACGTCGACCTCATCGTCCTCACCGTCATCACCCGAGCACTGGTTCGCCCGTCTCGGACGTTTCTCGGCGCGCCGCCGCAAGCCGCTGATGCTCGTGTGGCTCATCGCTGTCGCGGTCGCCGCACCGCTAGCAATCACGGTGAACAGTTCGCTGTCTGGGGCCGGCTGGGAAGCGCAGGGATCGATCGCCCAACGAGTGCGCGACGAGCTGCGCAACGACTTCCCCCAAGTGGGCGCCGAAGCCGCCGTCGTCGTCATCCAACAGCGCACGCCGATCGCGAACGACGACTCGAACGTCAGCGCAGTGGTCGCCGGACTGAACGGAGCCAAAGGCGTGCGCGCCGTGGCCGACCCGCTGGCGATGCCACCCGATTCCGGGCTGATCTCGGCCGACGGGTTGACAGTGCTCGTTCCGGTCGAGCTCGCCGCCGACAACGATTCAGCACTTCCTGAATCGGCCGGCCTGGTCATCGAGCGAGTCGCGTCGCTGACGCTGTCGCCCGGTACCCGCGCCGAGGTCACCGGCGAGTGGCCCGTGTGGAGCGACTTCAACACGTCGAACGAGGAGGCGCTACACAAGGCCGAACTGCTGTCGGGCCTGCCGACCATGCTGTTGCTGTTCATCGCGTTCGGGTCTGCCATCGCAGCCGGTCTTCCTTTGCTGCTGGCACTCTGTGGCATCGCTGTGGGCTTCGCCGGTCTGCATCTGGCCACGTCGATCACCCCACTGTCGGTGTGGTCGATGAACTTCTCGTTGATGATCGGCCTGGCGGTCGGCATCGACTATGCGCTCTTCATCGTGTCGCGATACCGCGAGGAACGCGAGGACGGCAAGGAGGCCGCCGATGCGATGGCATCCACACTCGACACAGCCGGGAAAGCGGTGTTCCTGTCGGCGTTGACCGTCATCATGTCGCTGGCGGCGATCTTCCTGGTTCCCGTCATGGTCTTCCGCTCGATGGCGCTGGGCATGATCCTGTCGGTCGTGGCCGTCGCCGCCGCAGCGTTGACGTTGTTGCCGGCGATGCTCGTCAGCCTGGGTGACCGCGTGCTCGTCACCCGTGGCAAGGCCGATCCCGACCGCGCCGCCGAAGGGCGCTGGACCCGTTGGACGGCCAAGGCGATGAAGCGGCCCGGCGCCACATTGGCGGCCGGCCTCGGTGTGCTGCTGCTGTTGGCCGCACCCGCATTCGGGATGCGCCTGGGCATGCCCGGAGCCGGGGTCGTCGATGAGGGCCGGTCCAGCCGTGACGGCTACGACATCGTCGTCAGCTCGTTCGGAGCCGGCGCCGCCGCGCCGCTGTTCGTCACCGTCGATGCCGCGCAAGCCGACCAGGTCGTTGCGACCGCTACCGCCGACGCCGGGGTCGTCGATGCTCGGATCGTCTCGTCACCCTCGGACGCCAGCGGACGAACCGTCGTGCGGATCACGCCATCCACCGCTGTGGACGACGCACGAACGTCGGATCTCATCGGGCGGTTGCGCGACACCATCCCCGATGCTGCCCCCGGCGCGCTGGTGGGCGGACCTGCTGCTCAGAACTACGACCTCACCGCCGTGCTCACCGGCCGTGCACCGATGGCCATCGCCGTCATCACCATCGTCGCCTTTGCGTTGTTGCTGATCGTGTTCCGCAGCCTGGCGCTGGCCATCTCGTCGATCCTGCTGAACTTCCTCAGCGTGGGTGCGGCCTTCGGATTCGCAACGTTGGTGTTCCAGCACGGTTGGGGCGCCGGCTTGATCGGCATCCATCCGCAGGGCTTCGTCGATGCGTGGGCACCGCTGTTCTTCTTCGCCCTGCTGTTCGGGCTGTCGATGGACTATCAACTGTTCCTGCTGGCTGCCATCCGCGAGCGCTACGAAGCGACCGGTGATACCCAACTGGCGATCCGCGACGGCATCGCTCGCACCGGGCGCCCGATCACCAATGCGGCTCTGATCATGATCGTGGTGTTCATCGCGTTCGGGGTCACAGGGCCCATTCCACCGACCGAGCTGGGCATCACGTTGGCCGTCGCCGTGCTGCTGGACGCCACCGTCGTGCGCATGATGCTGGTGCCCTCGCTCATGAAGCTCCTTGGCGATCGCAACTGGTGGATCCCGGCATGGCTCGACAAGCGGCTGCCCCGCGTTCATTTCTCGCACTGATCTTGCACTGATGACGAACGCCATCCGTCGGCCCGCGTGGCGCGGCAGCGGGCCGATGCGTAGCCTGCACGACGTGTGGCGCACGTGTGCATTGGCGGTGCTGGTTCTCGGATCGTTCGCGTGCGGTAGCAACACCGACGTTCAAGGCAACGCTGCAGCCGCCTCTGGTCCGGTGGCGTCCGCTGCCGCCGATGCTCCCACCACCTCGAGTCTTCCCGATGCGCTGCGCTTCACCTCGCCGCTGGTCGGTGGCGGCAGCATCGACGGTGCATCGCTGGCCGGTCGGCCCACGGTGCTGTGGTTCTGGGCACCCACTTGAAGCACCTGCAACGCAGAAGCCAGCTCGGTCGAGCAGCTACGACAAGAGTGGGCCGGCAAGGTCGACTTCTATGGAGTCGCGTGGTTTGGTGACACCAGCTCGTTCCAGGATTTCATCGACCGTCACGGGCTGACGTTTCCGCAGATGGACGACGCCAGCGGCGACGTGTATGCGCACTTCCAGATCGTCGGCCAGCCGGCAATCGTCGTGATCGACTCGGCTGGCGAAACACGAACATTTCTCGGCGCCCTCGACGAAGATGCGCTGGCCCGGGTGCTGACCGACGTCACGGCCGCCTGAACAACGAGCGGTTCACTGGCGGTCGCTGCGGCCACGCACGACACCGACGCGAAGTGCGTCGACCAGATGGTCCAGCCCACGTCCACCTGGCAAGGTCGCTCGAGCTCGCAGTTCCTTGCCGATCTCGTGAACGACCAGCGATGCAACTGCCTGCGACAGTTCCAGTCGAGCGCGTCGCCCGATTGACACCAGCTCGTTCGACCTGGGGTCGTGCTCGTCCCACAGCTCGGTGACGACCAGATCTGCGAACGCGGTCGCCTGTACTCGCGCACCCTCCACGAACCCGGCCGCCATCACGATCGCTGCCGTCGGCGCGGCGCCTGCCTGGATCGCGGCGCCGACCAGTGCCAGCAACCCGGGAGCACGCACGACCCATTCGTCGCCATCGGCACGGATCAGACCTGCCTGGTCGGCAGCAGCGCGGAGTGATTCGTCGATGAACGCCGGCACTGCTCGGACGAGATCGTCGGTCGAGTAGGCAACCGCCCCTGCGTCGATTGCCGCCGAACCACGCGCCCCGAGGACATCGTCCAGCGATCGTCCAGACTCGGACGCCGAGCACAGATCCCTGATCGCCGCCAACGAATAGCCCCGCTGTTGCAACCGACCGATGAGCTCGAGGCGCCATCGATGAACGTCGTCGTAACGACCGACCCTGCCGTCCATCCGCGGCGGTTCGATCAGTCCCAACGTGCGGTACTCACGCACGGTGCGCGTGGGCACACCAGCCACCGCCGCCAACTCGTCGATCGACCACGGGGGATTCGCTCTAGACATTGCCGGTATTTACCGTTACGGTCATATCCGTGAGTATTGTTGATGACGCCTCGAACGTCAACCTGCCCGCCGAGCTGGGCACCGTGCTGCAGCACCTCGGTCGGTGCTTCGACGCGCCGAACCTCGCCCTGGCGGCACCACCGATCAAATTGAGCGGCGGGTTCTGGGCCGAAATGTGGACGCTGACGCTGGATGCCGAGTCGCGCGGCGCGCTGCCGGCGCGGCTGGTGCTGCGCCTGGCCCCCGACGCAGCCCTCGCAACCTGGGAAGCCGCATTGCAGGTGGGCGTCGCCGACCAGGGATACCCCACGCCATGCATTCGAGCCGCCGACACCCACCCGGTCGATGGGCTTCGGGCTTGGTGCATCATGGACCATGCCGACGGTACGCCACTGCTCGGTGGCCTCAGCGGTGTGCGCGCGCTCATTGCCGTTCCTCGGATGGCCCGCATGCTGCCCGACACCCTCGCCCGGGCTGCCGCCGACCTACACCGCCTCGATCCCCAGCCGATCGAATCTGCGCTTCGGCAGATCCCGGGCCGCAGCGTGGGCGTGGACGGGTTGCTCGATCACTACCTCGGTCGCGCCCGACAGTTGTCAGACACGGCACTCCAGCGTTCGGTCGAACGTCTGGCGGCCACCCGACCAGCAGACAACACCATCGTGGTCTGTCATGGCGACCTGCATCCGTTCAACGTCCTGATGCACGGACACCAGCGCACTGTCATCGACTGGACCGCCGGCCAGGTCGCCCACCCCGCATACGACCTTGCCTTCACACACCTGCTGGTCGCGAACCCGCCGCTGGCGGCGCCGCAAGCGCTCCGCCCAATCATCGGCGCCGCCGCTCGACGCATTGCCGCCCGCTTCTTGACCACGTATCGAGCGCTCAGCCCACACACCATCCACGCCGAAACCCTCGACTGGTACCGCGCCCTCCATGCCTGTCGAATCATGAGCGACCTGGCCCTGTGGCGAGCCGATGGAACGATCGATGCACGCCGCGAGCACCCGTGGCTGGCGATCGAACCCGGCCTGCGTCCGCTGATCGCGTGACATTCGGGTCACGACGCAGCAGGTGCGCTGCAGACGATCGCTTCCCGAGTTACCGTCAGGAACTCATTGGAGGTGACGTTGCTGAAGTTGGTTGTCGTAGCCGTCGGCGTGCTGATGGTGTCGTGGGCGATCTTGATCGTTTTGGCCAAGCGGTTGCCGCCGGGGCTGGCCAAGGATCTTGCGACCGTGCTGCCCGCCTGTGTGACCACGGCCCGCAAGCTACGTCGCGACCCGCGTGTTCCACGTCGGGTGAAGGTGGCCGTGGCATTCGCCGGGCTGTGGGTGCTGTCGCCGATCGACCTGATTCCCGAGTTCCTGCCCATCATCGGCCCGCTGGACGATGTGGTCGTGGTCGCACTCGCCTTGCGGTATGCGGCACGACGGGTTCCACCCGAAGCGTTGCTCGAGGCATGGCCCGCCGAACGGCGCATCCTCGAACGGCTCGTGCCATCGCTGCAAGCAGAGCGGACACCCTGAAGTCATGGATCGTGCCATCTACCGTCGTCGCGTTCGTCAACGGCCGCCAGCATGACGATCCAATCGCTGTTGCCGCAGCCATCTGGGCCGGCGCCGCCGCGCTCGTTGCACTCGGCATCGGACAGGTTGTCGGCGGCGCGATCGACCGACTTCGGCCATACGAGTCGATGAGCGACGTCCACGTACTGGTCGCTCGCTCTACCGACTTCTCGTTCCCCAGCGTGTCGAAGACCGCCAACTCGGCACTGCGACCGCTGCTCTCGGCCAGATCGAACATGAATCGCGGTGACACCGAACGGGGTACGCCGACTACGACTTGATCAGCCGCTCGATGGCCCGGGTCGCCTCGTTCACCATCATGTCGGCATGGGCCGGATCGTCGGTAGCCGCGTTGGTCACGCAATGCCGGACGTGCTGATCGAGCAGGCCTACAGCGACGCTCTGCAGCGCTTTCGTGACCGCACTGACCTGGGTGAGGATGTCGATGCAATACGTGTCCTCATCGATCATGCGTTGCAGCCCGCGCACCTGACCTTCGATCCGCTTGAGGCGCTTCAGGTAACCGTCCTTGTCCATGGTGTACCCGTGGACCGTGGCTGCGCGTTCGTCGCTCATCGTTTGGAGCATACCCGTAGGGGGTACCGACTCATGGGTCACAGAGAGAGGTTGTCCTATACCCCCTATGGGTATAGGATGGCGGGGTTCCACAGACAGTTCTCTCGGGAGTCATCATGAGCACGACCACCACCTTCACCGTCACCGGCATGACCTGCGGCCACTGCGTTGCCGCCGTCACCGAAGAGGTCGCCAAGCTGGACCACGTCGACAGCGTCGACATCGACCTTGCCACCGGTGCTGTCACGGTTCACTCTGATGGCCCAGTAGACCCGGCGGCGTTTGCAGCTGCTGTCGACGAGGCCGGCTACGAAGTGGCCGGATGAACACCGGTGCCAAGCTGGCCGCGTTCGCCGCTGTGGTCGCCGCCACCTTCGGCGGGGCGTTGGCGGTGGGCGCTGCGGTCGGTCCGATCGACACCGGTCAGAGCACCGCGCACACGCCGACCGACGGCAGTGTCACCGGGCGTCCACGCGGGTTGGCAGTTGCCGAAGCCGGCTATCGCCTCGCGGTCGAAACAGACACGGCCGCCCCCGGCGCTGCATCGACGTTCGCGTTCCAGATCATCGACGACGAGGGTGCAGCCGTCACCGAGTTCGACGAACTGCACGAACGGCGGCTGCACCTGATCGTGTTGTCGCGAAACCTGGTCGACTACCTCCACCTCCACCCAACGATGGATGCCGA
Source organism: Acidimicrobiaceae bacterium (assembly GCA_031380045.1). GTDB lineage: Bacteria > Actinomycetota > Acidimicrobiia > Acidimicrobiales > Ilumatobacteraceae > VFMC01. The sequence goes on along the minus strand of JANNFQ010000550.1, from coordinate 10,442 downwards.
TGGGCGCTGGACGGTCGAAATGCCTCCGCTTCATGCGGGGTCGTACCGCGTGTTCGCCGACTTCCAAGCAACGGGGGGCGACAACCTGACCCTCGGCATCGACGTCACGGTTCCGGGCGACGTCCAGATTGCCGACCTCCCCCAACCATCCGCCATCAACACCATCGATGGCTACACCGTGTCGCTGTCCGGCATGCCTCGAGTGGGCGATGCCGAGCTCAGCTTCTCCGTCGAGCTCGACGGGCAGCAGGTTCGCACCGATCCGTACCTGGGCGCGGCCGGTCACTTGGTCGCCATTCGGATTGGCGATCTTGCATACCTGCACGTTCACCCGCACGAGGACGCGACCACATCGGTCATCACCTTCACCGGCGAGTTCCCGACCGCGGGCACCTATCGGCTGTTCCTCGACTTCTCGCACAACGGCGCAGTCCGAACGGCCGCCTTCACCGTGGTGGTTCCCGACGCGGGTGTGGGCGCCCATGGCACGATGACCAGTGACACCACGTCACACGACGACGAAGGACACTGACATGTCCACCGACACAGCACCGCCGCCGGGACCACTCTCTGGATCGCCGCCTGGAGGCTCGCAAATTCAGCTCGACATCGGTGGCATGACGTGCGCCTCGTGTGCGGCGCGGATCGAGAAGAAGTTGAACCGGATTGATGGTGTCACGGCCACCGTCAACTACGCGACCGAGAAGGCCAAGGTCACCTTCGACGCCTCCGTCTCGACGGCGGACCTCATCGCCCAGGTCGAGGCAACTGGATACACCGCACGATTGCCGCAGCTGAAGATGCCATCACCCGACGACGGCACGGCCACACCCATCGACGACCCCACCCGGTCGTTGCGTCAGCGGTTGACCGTTTCGGCCGTGCTGGCGGTTCCGGTCATCGCGATGGCGATGATCCCTTCATTGCAGTTCGACGGTTGGCAGTGGTTGTCGTTGACCCTCGCATCTCCGGTCGTCGCGTGGGGCGCCTGGCCGTTCCACAAGGCTGCGTGGGCGAACCTGCGGCACGCCGCGGCCACCATGGATACCCTCATCTCGGTCGGCGTGCTGGCCGCGTTCGGTTGGACCCTGTACGCACTGTTCCTCGGCGACGCCGGCGAACCGTCCATGCGCCACCCGTTCTCGATCCGGCCCGAACGCGGCATGGGTACCAGCCAGATATACCTGGAAGTCGCCGCCGGCGTGACCGTGTTCATCCTGGCCGGTCGGTTCTTCGAAGCGCGCGCCAAGCGTCGATCGGGCGCCGCATTGAAGGCGCTGCTGGAGTTGGGCGCGAAGGATGTCGCCGTCCTCCGTGATGGCATCGAGACACGGATTCCCGTCGAGCAGTTGGCAGTCGGCGATTTGTTCGTCGTACGCCCGGGCGAGAAGGTCGCCACCGACGGCGTGGTCCAAGAAGGCACGTCGGCGGTGGACGCATCGCTGTTGACCGGCGAGCCCGTGCCGGTCGAGGTCGGCCCGGGCGACCCGGTCGCAGGGGCCACCGTGAACGCGGGCGGACGCCTGGTGGTGCGAGCCACGCGAGTGGGCGCCGACACGGCGCTGGCCCAGATCGGACGTATGGTCGAAGAGGCGCAGACCGGCAAGGCCGATGTGCAACGACTGGCCGATCGGGTGTCGGCGATCTTCGTGCCGGTCGTCATCGCATTGGCGTTCGCGACATTGGGGTTCTGGCTGACAGCCGCCGCGACTGACAGCGCCACCACCGCATTCACCGCAGCCGTCGCTGTGCTGATCATCGCCTGCCCGTGCGCTCTCGGCCTGGAAACGCCCACTGCGCTGTTGGTCGGAACGGGCCGCGGCGCCCAGTTGGGCATCCTGATCAAGGGCCCCGAAGTGCTGGAGTCGACCCGCAAGGTCGACACGGTCGTGCTGGACAAGACCGGCACGGTCACGACCGGGAAGATGTCGCTGGTCGACATCGTCACCACTGGCGGCACCGCCACCGAGCATGCGCTGTTCCTGGCCGGCTCACTCGAGGACGCGTCGGAACACCCCATCGCCCGGGCCATCGCCGCCGGCGCCCGCGACCGCGGCATTGAACTGGCACCTGTCGAGTCGTTCGCCAACACCGAGGGTCTCGGTGTGCAAGGCGTCGTCGACGGTCAGGCCGTGGTTGCCGGCCGCGAACGATTCCTTGCCGACTGGTCGATGCACCTCGACCCCACCCTCACCGCCGCCCGCGACGACGCCGAGTCCGCAGGTCGTACGCCGATCTATGTCGGCTGGGACGGTCAAGCACGCGCCGTGCTGGTGGTGTCGGACACCATCAAGCCCACATCGGCCGAGGCCATCAGCGGGCTTCGCCAACTCGGCCTGCGCCCGGTGCTGCTGACCGGCGACAACCAGCGCTCGGCGAACGCCGTCGCGACCCAAGTGGGCATCGACGAGGTCATTGCCGAAGTGCTGCCCGCCGACAAGGTCGACGTCATCAAGCGCCTGCAAGCCGAAGGTCGAGTGGTCGCGATGATCGGCGACGGTGTCAACGATGCAGCAGCGCTCGCCCAATCAGACCTCGGTCTGGCGATGGGCACAGGCACCGACGTCGCCATCGAAGCCAGCGACCTGACCCTGGTGCGTGGCGACCTGCGCGCGGCCGTCGACGCGATCCGCCTGTCACGGCGAACCCTGGCAACGATCAAGGCCAACCTGTTCTGGGCGTTCGCCTACAACATCGCCGCGCTGCCACTGGCTGCCGCAGGTCTGCTGAACCCCATGCTGGCCGGCCTGGCGATGGCGTTCTCCAGTGTGTTCGTGGTCTCGAACAGCCTGCGCCTGCGCCGGTTCCAGTCGACCAGCGGCGGTCGAAACGACTGAGCCGGCCGGCAGCGATTCAGGTGGTTGCGGGTGTCACCGGCCCGACGCCGAGTACTCGAGCTGCCAACCAGGTCGAGATGGGCACAGAGGCGACCAACCCGATCGAGCCGACGAGCGACCGGACGATTTCCGTCGCAACCACCTCACTGGTCGAGACCGTCGAGATCGACTGCCCGGCCACATTGAACAGCAGCAGCAGGGGCAGCGCCGCACCGGCGTAGGTGAGGAACAGGGTGTTCACCGTGGACGAGATGTGATCACGACCGATGTTCACCGCCGATCTGTAGATCTCCTTTCGTGTCGCCTCAGGCTGTAGTTGGCGAAGCTCCCAGACTGCGGATACCTGCGTGACGGTGACGTCGTCGAGGACGCCCAGCGACCCGATGACGATGCCCGCCAAGAGCAGGCCGCGCGCGTCGATCTGCACACCGAGCGCCAGGATGTACGAGCTGTCCTCGGTGAACCCAGTGAAGTTCGCCGACGCAACGAAGATGTACGACAGCACACCGATCAGCGCCAAGCTGGCGAACGTGGACAACAGCGCAACTGTGGTGGAGATGTTGACGCCATGCGCCAGGTACAGCGCGACGAAGGCGATCATGCTCGATCCGACCAGCGCGACGGTGACCGCGTTGTTGCCGCGCAACAGCGAGGGCAGCATGAACACCACGAGCACTAGCAGGCTGGCCAGCAAGCCGCCGATGGCACCGACGCCCTTCCATCGGGCCAAGAGGATCACCGCGATGACGAAGATCATCCCGAGGAGCAGGAGTGGTGTCCCCCGCTGGAAGTCTGCGAACTCGTACGAGAACGTGCCGTCGGCCAACGCGGCTTCGTAGACGTAGAGGTCGTCACCTGCTTCGAACTGGCTGTTGGCACTGCCGAATGGCAGCTCCCACGTGAAGTTCGTGTTCGGATTCGTGCCGCCCAGAATCCGCAGCGTGACGTGATAGCAGCCGGCGACAGGGTCGTACGTGCACGGTTCCACGTTGTTGCTCATCACCCTTGCCTCGACCCGGTCACCGAACAACGCGCTCGAGTCGAGCGAACTCGCCACCTGGCCACGCGGCCACAGCATGACCAACCCGATCACCGTGATCAGCGCGCACGCGCCAACCGCGATCCACAATCGCCGCTGGGTGACGACATCGGTGAGATCGTCGTGCATGTCGATCATCTGCGTCGGGCGACCTGACCGCCCGTGGTGATGTCCGGCTCCCATGCAACACCAGTGTGTCGCCTGGGGAGTGGTCCGACGGTGATACAGGTACGGGAAAGACGGAGCCGCCGCGCACAGGCGCACCGTCGACAACGACGTCGACCCGACTTGTTACGACACCATGTAGGAACTAGCGTCGTTCCGTCATGCAAGTGAAACATTTCGGCGGGCACCGTCACTCTTGGTTGTATTCCGCCGCGATGGCAACGCTGTCCGTCTCACTTCTCGCCGTCGCACTGCCGACGTCAGCCGCCTCGGCATCTGATTCGAATCTGACCTCTGAACAGGTCGCAGCGGAGATCCTCCGCGTGCAAGGAATCGCCGACGACACCGCGGCCCGATGGGCTGAAGCGCAGCTGCGATCCGAGGACCTTGCGGCCGAGCTGACGGCGGCCGAGGCGCAACTGGCCGAGACCGTCGCACAGAACTCCCAGCTCCAGAGCGACCTTTCCGAGATCGCCGTCGATCGGTTCACCAGCGCGTCGAGCCAGACGATGGTGATCTTGTTCGACGACCCGACCGAAGAGATGCAGGCCAATGCCTTGCGCAACGTGGCGCTCGATGTCGGTGCGACCGATCTTGACTTCATCGATTCCGTTCAGGCCGGGCTCACCGATGCCCGCGCCGCCGTTCAGGCGCTCAACGACGAGAACACGCAGCTCGCCGAGAACCTCTCCGCACGCGAGGCAGAGCTTGATGTCCAGCTCACTCAGCTGACCACGCTGCGCGAGCACCTCAAGGACGAAGAGGTGAAGCGGGCCTACGAGGAGCAACTCGCTCGGCAGCGCAAGGAGGAAGCTGATCGACAAGCGCTGGCAGCAGCTGCTGCTGCTGCCACGACCATCCCGCCCGCTCCAGCGAAAGGCGCAGGCGTACGATCCCCTGCGCCGGTCTCGACCCCTCAGCCTCAGCCTCAACCTCAACCTCAGCCGCAGGCACCAGCCGCGTCAACGCCCGCCGCCACGACACCGGCCCCGCCTCAGGCGCCGGAACCCGAGCCACCGAAGGCTCCGGTGGTGGTCAGTGTCGGCAGCGGCTGGATCTGTCCTGTCGCTGGACCGAACGCCTTCGGCGACACCTGGGGCGCCCCCCGATCAGGTGGTCGCACGCACCAGGGCGTCGACATGATGAGCCCGGGCGGGACTCCGTTGGTCGCGGTCGTAGCCGGTGATGTGACGATGAAGACCAACGCGCTCGGTGGGAACGTCGTCTGGCTGACGGGTGTCGATGGTGCCAAGTACTACTACGCGCACCTGTCTGCGTGGGAGGGCGGCTCACGTTCCGTCAGCGCCGGGGAAGTCATCGGTTACGTCGGCAGCACGGGCAACACGAGCGCCAATCATTTGCATTTCGAGATCCACCCGGGCGGCGGAGCGGCCGTCAATCCAACCTCGACGGTTCGCCAGTTCTGCTAGGCGTCCGCGACTTCGAATCCCAGCGCCGAGCACCGTCGCTCTGCGCGCCCATCACATCCCCTCACGGCGTCGAACCGCGCCGCCGTCTCACATACGGAGTTGCCGTCATGACAGCAAGAATCATCAATCGCCGCGCCTTTCTGCAAGTGTGCGGCACGATCACGGTCGGTTTCATTGGAACCCTTGCACTGCCTACATCGCAGCCGGCGATGGCAGATTCGCCGCCTCGATCGAACGGGTTCGTGGCGAGCGACCCCATTGCTCGGCTCGCAGCGGAAGCGCTCGCCGCAGTGGGCGACGAGCAGTACCCCAGCCACCGAGACAAGGTCGCATCAGCGGTCGCTGCGCGACTCGAACTCGATCTCATTGCGATGCAGCGGGCATGGGCCACGGCCGACGTCGACCACCAAATCGCGATCTTGACCGGCCTGACGCAGCTCGGGGTCCCGTACCGTCGAAACACGAGCATGCCGGGCGTTGGATTCGATTGTTCAGGTCTGACCACCTATGCGTGGGCCGGCGCCGGATACGACCTGACCCGCCAGAGCACTGCGCAGATTCGTCAATCAGCGCCCCGCTCGATCGAGACGGCCCAGGCCGGAGACTTGATGCAGTATCCGGGTCACGTCATGATCTGGCTTGGTCTTGGGCGGGCGGTCCTCCAATCACCGAATCCACGACGGACTGTCGAGATCGTGCTGTACCGAGAGGGCCGCAACGTCAAAGTCGGCGACCCAACCGGTCGAGTCTCGTAACGGCTGTCCGACGACGGTGCAGAGCATCGGGACAGTGCAGATCAGCCGAATACTACACTGTGTAGTATCTCTCGAATGAATCCGTCCGACCGTCGCAAGATCGGGGTGGCACCTCGACCACATTGGTCACGTGGCCAGATTGCCCCGGCCCTCCTCAGCTTCGCAATTGCGTCGCTCGCAAGCGCATGCGTCGGCGACCCGGACGCCGGCGCATCGGCGGTTCCACCGGCGCCGTCGACCACTGTCGAGCCCACAACCACCATCGCACCACCGTCGACCACTGTCGAGCCCACAACCTCGGTCGCACCACCGTCGACCACTGTCGAGCCCACAACCTCGGTCGCACCACCGTCGACCACCATCGAACCGTCGACCACCATCGCGGCGAACGTCGAGACGGTGCCATCTGTCGACCCGCCACTCGTTGCCGTCGGTCACGATGACGGGGATGCGACCAGGGCGGTGCAGCTGCGGCTCCTGCAGCTCGGCTTCTGGAACTCCGGCGCCGACGGCATCTTTGGGACCACGACCCAGCAAGCCGTGATGGCGTTCCAGAAGTACGCCGGCATCGCTGCAACGGGCGACGTCGATGAGTCGACCGCATCTGCGTTGACGTCGGCGATCGAGCGTGGCCGGGGGCTGGCCGACACCGGCGATCTGGTCGAGATCGACAAGGTCCGGCAGTTGTTGTTCATCATCCGGGCTGGCCAGACCGTCTGGACCCTGAACACCTCGACCGGAAACGGACTGCCGTACGAGCAACCAGACGAGAATTCGCCAGGCGACGTCGTCCGGGGAATCGCGCTGACGCCGGATGGGTTGTGGGCCGTGAACCGCGAGCGGCCCGAAGGCTGGTGGGAGGGAGACCTCGGAGAGATCTATCGGCCCAAGTACTTCCGTGGCGGAATCGCAGTTCACGGCTCGTATGCCATACCCAACTACCCAGCGTCGCACGGCTGCGTCCGGGTCAGTGTTCCTGCCATGGACTTCATCTGGGAGCAAGACCTCATGCCGATGAAGAGCGATGTGTGGGTCCACGGCGGGTGATTCGGTTCTCCACGTGGAGTTCTGGAAGGGTCGAGCAATCCTCGGCTTCCGCAGGAAGATCCGTGCAACCGAGCACCCGGCACATGCAGTCGGTGAGATCGTCGCCCAGGCGGTCGCGGGGCAGCCAAGCGCTGGCACCTGCTCGCTGCGCAGCCCGCTCGTAGGCGGCGTCCGGTTCGGGGCCGATGACGATGACCCTCTGGCAACGCGCGTGGTGAGGCGAGTCGCGGCAGCAGCGGGTGGCGTCTCGGGTGTCGAGGATGACGAGGTCCGGAACCTCCGTTGCGATCGCCGCAGCAAAGTCGGTCGGGTCTCCCACGGAGCGAACCTGCCAGCACACACAGTCGCGTTCGAGCAACTCGACGATGAGTCGCCGCAGGATGGGGTTGGCCACCTCGAGCACGACGGATGGCGAGCCGCTGCACACTCGACACGTCCTCGGAACGTCACCCACATACACATGATCATCCACGGGTGAACAGGTCGGCATCCGGATGGGCTACGGACCAGCATTGCGGGCGCTCACGGAGCGTCGTCGGCTTCGAGGATCCCTGTGTCGCGGGCGATGCGGACGAGCTCGGCACGCGTTCGGACGTCCAGCTTCTGATAGATGTGGGCGCGGTGGGTCTCGACCGTTCTGATCGAGACGTACAACCGCTCGGCAATCTCGGCGTTGGTCAGGCCGTTGGCGATCAACCCCAGGATCTCGACCTCCCGCTCCGAGAGCTCACCACCCGGCCCGGCCGGGCGAACTGTCGCAGCGTCTGGCGCAAGCAGCGCCGCGCCGAGCGTCGGGTGGACGTATTGCTTGCCCGCAGCGATCTGACGCACCGCAAGGACGAGTTCGATGTCGGCCGCTTCCTTGACCAGGTACCCGGTGGCACCCGCGGCGAACGCCCGTCGAAGGTACGCAACGTCGTCATGGGCGGTGAGCACGAGAACCTTCGTCCTCGGACTGACCTTGCATACATCGGACGTGGCGTCGATTCCGGATCGTCCGGGCAGGCCGACGTCCATCACGAACACGTCGGGCTGGGTGTCGCGTGCGACGGTCACGGCCTCGTCGGCCGTGCCGGCCTCGGCGACCACCTCGAGATCGGGTTCGGTTTCGAGGATGCGCCGCAGGCCGCTACGCACCACAGCGTGGTCATCACACAACGCGATCCGGATGCGCTCAGCCACGAGCCACCTCCAACAGCACGACCGTGCCACTCTCGAGTGCAGACGTGATCGACAACGAACCCGCGATGAGCTCGGCTCGTTCGCGCATTCCTTGGATCCCGAGGTGCGGCCGAAGATGAGGTTGCCCGGCATCGAACCCGACGCCATCGTCCTCGATGAACACACGGATCTGGGCGTCCCGAGCGGTCAGCGTCACACTCGCCGTCGATGCCCGGGCGTGCCGGACGACATTCGTCAGTGCTTCCTGGACCACCCGGTAGATCGCAGTCTCGACCTCAGCGGCCAGACGCTCCTCCGGGTGCATTGCAGCCGTGTCGAGTTCTACGACGAGACCGGTCCGTGCAGACAGATCCTCCACGAGACGTTGGAGCGCTGGAACCAGCCCGATGTCATCGAGCACGGTGGGTCGCAGGTCGAAGGCCAGCTGACGGGTCCGCCGCAGCCCATCCACCACGAGCCCGCGCACGTCAGCGAGCAGTCGGCGGGCGTCATCGCCATCGATGGCCGGACCGGTCAGCGAGTCCTCGACCATCCGCAACCCGAGCAGGACCGATGTAAGTGCCTGGCCAACATCATCGTGGAGGTCGCGGCTGACCCGAGCGCGTTCGGCTTCTTGGGCGGCGATGACCTGACCGAGCAGCTCTCGCCGGGCGCGCGCCCGCTCTTCCGCGGCGGAGCGCTGACGTTCCAACGCCACCAGCTCGGTCGTCTCGATTGCTCCAGCAGCGAACGAGGCGAGGGCGACGACCAGCGCCTCGTCGGTCTCGTCGAAAGGCACACCGTCGGCTTTTTCGGTGAGGTACAGATTGCCGTAGCGACGACCGGCGCGCAAGATCGGCACACCAAGGAACGTGGTCATCGCCGGGTGGCCCGCCGGGAAGCCGCGCGACGACGGATGCGAGCCGAGGTCGTCGAGGCGGACGGGACCGTCTGCAACGATCACCTCGCCGAGCAAGCCGATACCCCGCGGGTAGTGGCCAATCGCCTCGACGGACCGCTCGTCGATGCCATGGTGAACGAAGGTGCTCAGCACTCCAGCGTCGTCGTACACACCGAGGGCGGCAAAGCGAGCGTCCACCATCTTTGCGGCACCTTCGACGATGCTCTGCAGTACCGTGTCGCGATCGTGCGGGCTGGCCAGCTCCAACGCTGCGCCAAGGAGCAGGCCGAGCCGGTCCGGGGCCGTACGCGACACCACAGAGTCGTCAGATCCGGCCACAGCCACGGCCATATCCCAAAATGAACGACACCATGTAGTAGATCGTAGGCGACAGTTGGGGTGGTCAGTCGCCCCGAGCGAGCATCTGGTCCGTCTGCTGCTCGTGCTTCTCGAAGTCGGCGGTTGCCTGACGTCGGGCCGCGGATCCGCGGGTGGACACGATCTGTCCGAGCTTGACGAACGTGGTCCCAAGCTCTTCGAGCGCGAGACGCACGTGTTCCGGGCGGGTGTACGGGCTGTCTCGCCGCTCGTGACCGAGCCAACCCCTCTGAAAGGGAACCAACCGCCCTACTCCGGCTGGACCGGCCAGGTATCCAAACCCGTGACGGGCGGCCGAGCTGCCGATGTGGCGCAGCCGACGTCGAGACGAAGAGGCTGTCACGAGATCACCCGAGCTTCCTGGGCTGGCATCGTTGGGGGCTGTTCTACGCCCTCCAGTGAGAGCATCAACATCCTCGATGACGGCGCGAGGAACCAGTGCCAGCTGCAGCAGACCATCGGATCGAGCATGGACGAACTACGGAGCGTCGGTGAGCACAACCCGCACCCTTCGAGCGTCTCTTCCTCGACGGCAATGCCGACGGCACGCTTGCGAGCGCACGACCGAAGGAGGTTGCCGAACTCATCTTCAACACCACCGGATGGACCTACGTCCACCTCCGACGAAGTCACGGCTTTCGTCGCAGTCGCCGCAACAGCCCTCCTGTGAATCGAGGGTGTCAGCTCCCTCGTGGCCAGCGGCTGAGCCGCCGACCGGTGATCTCCTGG
>JANNFQ010000535.1:0-4638 GCA_031380045.1 Acidimicrobiaceae bacterium | reverse complement strand
GATGTTGTCACCGGGCTGCCGTTCAGCTGGAATCCAGGCCGTGATCGCGGCGTCGGTCTGTTCGACTACTTCGTCAGCGATGCCGGAGTGTGGGCGGGCAGCGACACCGATCGCTGGAACAACGAACTGCGGCAGAAGTTGGCCTTCTTCCCGTGGGCCGGTGGATCGCTGGTGCCGACCAACGAGATCGGCACCTTGCCGAACAACGTCTTCACGCTGGGCCGCACGACCGGCACGACGGGCACCGACTCGTCGGTGCTGTACCGCATCAACGCCGGCGGAGCTGCGTTGGCCTCGGCCGACGACGGTCCTGATTGGGCGTCGGACAACAGCAGCACCTCACCGTTCCACAACACCGGCACCAGCGCCGCCAGTTACACCCTGACAGCGGCGATGACCGATTCGACGGTGCCGAACACCGACTTCGATCGTCCGCCCGCCGGCCTGTTAAACACCGAGCGTTGGGACGCGGCGACCGGCTCGGAGATGCTGTGGACGTTCCCGGTTCCCGCCGGAACCCAGATCCAGGTGCGCCTGTACATGGCCAACAAGAGCACTGGCACCGACGAGGTCGGACAGCGAATCTTCGACATCGACCTCGAGGGCGTCAACGTGGTCGACAACATCGACCTGGCCGTCACGCCAGGCCACAACATCGCCACCATGCGCTCGTTCAACATCACGAGTGATGGTTCTGTCAGCATCCTGTTCCGTCACGGTGTCGAGAACCCGTTGATCAACGGCATCGAGATCATCCGCACCGATGTCTCGGCGGTCGGTACCGTCGGCCAGCAGGACGAAGTGCAGCGGCGCAGCTACGACGGCGTTGGCGCTGCTGGTATCGCCACCGTGCTGCCGGGCACCGCCCCGTGGCGCACGGTTCGTGGCGCCTTCATGGTGAACCACACCCTGTTCACCTTGCACAACGACGGCACGATGATGCGTCGCAGCTTCGACGGCACCACCTTCGGCGCCGGCGCTGCGACCCCCACGTACGCCAACGGCATCCTGTCGGAGATCCCGACGATGACGGGCATCTTCTTCGACCCGGCCACCAGCCGCATCTACTACACCCTCTCGGGCCAGAGCAGCCTGTTCTACCGGTCGTTCCTTCCCGAGAGCAATGTCATCGGCGCCATCCGTTCGGTGGCAACCGGCGACATCGCCTCGCTGAACCCCGCCCGGGTTCGGGGCATGTTCCTGGCCAACGGTCAACTCTGGTTCGCCGACAGCACCGCTGGTGCGCTGATGAAGATCGGCTTCGCCAGTGGCGTGGTCGCCGGCACCGCAACCGTTGCCGACGCCAGCACCAACTGGACCGGCCGGGCCATGTTCCTGGTGAACGTCGCTCAGCCGAACGTTCTGCCCACCGCAGCGTTCACCTCGCTGTGCTCGGTGAACTCCTGCCTGTTCGACGCCTCCACGTCGACCGACTCCGATGGCACCATCACCGGGTACGCCTGGAACTTCGGTGACACGCAAGTTGGCACAGGCGTCAACCCGGCGCACAGCTACGCAGCCGGCGGCACCTACACCGTGACGATGACCGTCACCGATTCCGATGGCGGAACGGCTGTCACCCAGCACGACGTCACTGTCACCGATCCTCCGAACGTGGCCCCCACGGCTTCATTCACCTCGGTGTGCACGCTGCTCGGCTGCACGTTCAATGCCGCAGGTTCGTCCGACAGCGATGGCATCATCGCCGTCTACGCATGGAACTTCGGTGACACACTGACCGGCACGGGCGTCAATCCCACACACGGCTACGCAGCCGGTGGCACCTACAACGTCACGCTGACGGTCACCGACGATGATGGTGCAACTGCAACAACATCAGCACCGGTCACCATCGTGGACGCCAGCAACGCAGCGGTTTTCCGGGCCTCGGCTTCGGCCAACACCTCCGGCACTGCCGGATCGATCGTGGTGCCCGCAGCGGTGCAGCCGGGCGATCAGCTGGTGTTGATCCTCACTGCCAACGCAAACACCACGGCCACCACCCCGGCGGGCTGGACGCTGCTGGGCACGCGGGCCGACGGAACCCCCGACATGACGTCGTGGGTGTTCACCCGCACTGCTGCGGCCGGAACTGCCGGATCGACGGTGACATCCTCGTTGGGTGCCGCCGGCACCAAGTCCAGCCGGGTCCTGATGGCGTACTCGAACTCGCAGGTGCCCACCGTCATCGCCTCGTCGGTGATGGGCGCATCGTCCACGGCGCTGGCCACACCGGCAGTGCCGGTCGCCAACACCGGATCGGCAGTCATCAACTACTGGTCCGACAAGTCGGCCAGCAACACGGGCTGGGCGCAGCCTGTCACCGTCGTCGAACGGGCAACCTCGATCGGCACGGCCACCGGCCACATCACGGCTGAAGCAGCAGATACGATCGTCACCGCAGCCTCGTGGCCCGGCGCCACGGCCAACTCCACCGTCGCCGGCACCAAGGGCATCGGCTGGTCGATCGTCATGCCGGCGATCGCAGCTCCGCCCCCCAACGTGGCACCGACGGCATCATTCGCCGCGTCGTGCAGTTCGCTGACCTGCTCGTTCGATGCCACCGCATCGAGCGATAGTGATGGCACCATCGCCAGCTACGCCTGGAACTTCGGCGACGCCCTGGTGGGCACCGGCCTGACCACGTCGCACACGTTCGCTGCGGACGGCACGTACAACGTGTCGCTGACGGTGACCGACGACGACGGTGCGCCGAACACGATCGTCGCCCCGGTGACGGTTGCATTGCTGAACGCCAACATCGGATTCCGTGCCGCATCCAGTGCCAACACCTCGGGTACCAACGCCTCGGTGGTCGTGCCGGCCGCCGTGCAGCCTGGTGATCAGCTGGTGCTGTTCGTCACCGCCAACGTGGCGACAACGCTGACCACCCCGGGCGGCTGGACCTTGCTCGGGACGCAGGACGACGGCACCCCCGACGTTCGCTCGTGGGTGTTCACCCGCACAGCGGTTGCCGGCACAGCTGGTTCCACGGTGGCCGCCACGCTGGGGGTCACCGGGAAGTCGACTCGACTGCTCGTCGCCTACTCGGGCGCCGACGCAGTATCGGTGCTGGCCGCATCGGTCATGGGTGCATCATCCACGGCATTGGCTTCGCCGGCCGTCACCGTGGCAGAGAACGGATCGATCGTCGTGGGCTACTGGGTCGACAAGTCGGCCGGCAACACCGGCTGGACGCTGCCCGTCGAGCTGACCTCACGTCAGTCGTCGCTGGGTGCTGGCTCGGGTCAGGTGACCGCCGCTGCCGGAGATGTCGCCGTCGCCGCCGGCACCTACCCCGGTGCCACCGCCAACTCGTCGGTCGCAGGGCAGAAGGGCGTCGCCTGGAGCGTCGTCGTCAGCCCAGCCTGATCTTCTGGGCCCGCTTTTCAGGGCCTGATCGTTGGGCCTGAGGGGGCCCGGCGTCGGTCGGACAAGCGTCTCAGAACGCACGAGCGACGAGGTCCTGACCCGGACCTCGTCGCTCGTCCGCGTCAAGCCCATGGTCGGTGCAGTCGTCGGAGCAGTGCGATGTCGAGAACCCCACCTGCACGGTGGACAACTCGACACGCCAGGCCGCACAACTCGGTGCCGGGCGCCATGTTTCGAGTTCTGGTCCGTCAGGACGTTGCTGACACCGTGTTGGCGGACGGGAACCTGATCCGGACCGGGATGGGCAGGGTGTCTATCCCGTGAAACGGAAACTCTGGTTGTCGGAGAGCGGAAAACCCAGGTTGTCAATTCGCTGGGGGGATACCCCTGCCGCAGCCCGGAACCGCAGGAGCCAGCTCATACCAACAGGTTTCGCAGCAGTCTGCAGGTCGACTTCGCAGCGGCCGATTCGTGGCCTACGGTTCCTGGCCGAGACCCCCACTGCGAAGGAGACGTGACATGGACGAGGCGCGGATGCACGAGCTGGAGGCGAAGGTCGCCGAGCTGACCGCAATGGTCGAGCGCCTGAGCAACGAGCAGTCGGCATCGCGTCCGCCGAGTGAGCTCAGCGAGCGGAGCGTCGCGGCATCCGACTCGTCGCAATCGTCCGACTCGTCGCAGTCGTCGCGGCGGCACCTGCTGCGCAATGCAGCCCTCGCTGCCGGCGGCGCAGTTGCGGCCACGGTGGCAGGCAGCTCGTTGCCGGCAGCAGCGGCCCCTGACCTCGCGCTGGGAGTGTCGACGGACACGCCCGACAAAACCACGGTGAACTTCATCCCCGCACCAGCCACGTCCGGAGGCAACGGCTTTCTGTTCCAAGCAGGCAACGCGTTTACAACCGACAACGGGTCGTCTCCGAGCGCACTTGCGGCGTGGACCACACTGCCGAGCTATCCGAACGCGCTGTACGGGTTCACGACGCAGAGCGGCAGCGCCGTGGTGGGTGTCGGCTCGGGACCGGGGTCGATCGGCGTGCGTGCGCTGGGCGTCAAGGCACACCTGTCGCTGACCCCCAACGGCGCGGCTGCGCCTTTGCGCTCCGATGCGCACGGCATCGGTGAGATCGTCGAGGATGGCCAGGGAGACCTGTGGCTGTGCGTCGCCGCCGGCACGCCTGGTACGTGGCGCAAGCTGGCTGGGCCTGCCAGCGCGGGAGCATTTCACGCCATCGCGCCCTTGCGCGTGTACGACTCGCGGCTGCCGTTG
>JANNFQ010000129.1:0-1891 GCA_031380045.1 Acidimicrobiaceae bacterium | reverse complement strand
CGTTCAACTGGATCATGACGCCACCTCCTTCGCTGCTGCGGCCCGGCTGCAGCGTGGCAGGGGCATGTCTGGTACGTCGAGGAGTGTGGCACGCCTCGGTTGCCGGACGCCAGTGATTTAGCGGCGGTGTGGCACACGCCGTGGCCCGAGGCGACGGGCGCGCTGCGGCCCAGCGTGGGTATGGTCGAGAGGTGACGTCGCATCGCGTGGTGATCGAGATCGACGCCTGCATCGGCGGCCGCGAGCTGACCGAGCCGCGCCTCAGCGCCGACGGCCGAACCATCGGCTACGTCGTGTCCGACGAGGGCGAGGCGCGACTTGTGGTGCGCAGCATCGACCAAACGGGGTCATCGGGTGCGGCGCGCACATTGACCACGGGTGTTCCGGTGCGGTCGGGTCGCGGTCTGAGTGGCGGGGCTTGGTGCTGGTCAGCGGATGGTGCGGCTGTGGTGTACGCGGGTATCGACGGCGACCTGTGGTGGCAGCCGGTCGCTGCGGGCAACGCAGCGCGGTTGACGACGAACGGTCCCGAGCAGGTCGCTCAGGCGCCCGCTGTTTCGGCCGACGGGCACCACATCGTGTACGTCGTGGACCAGAGCGAAGTGTGGTCGGTGGACCTGCCGCCGGCGGCAGGGGCGTCCACTGTTGCACGACGGCTGGACGACGGGTCTGCCGACTTCTGCTTCGACCCCCAGGTCGATCCCGAATCGACCACGGTGGTGTGGCAGGCGTGGAACGTGCCGCACATGCCGTGGGATCGCGCGTGGCTGCAGTTCGCCGACCTGCACCGAGCAACGAGTGCAGGCGGTCGTGGTGATGTTGGTGGTGATGCCACCGGGCACCCGTCGGAGGCGTCGGTGCAGCAACCTCGCTACTCGCCCGAAGGCACGCTGGCATGCCTGCGCGACGACACCGGTTGGCTGAACGTGTGGCTGGGTGAACAGCCGTTGGTCGACGAGCCGTACGAGCACGCCGGCCCGTCGTGGGGCTTGGGGCAACGTTCATTCGCGTTCGACCCCACAGGTTGCTCGGTTGCGTTCACCCGCAACGAGGCCGGGTTCGGTCGGCTGTGCATCGTGGACATCACTACCCGAGAGGTGCACCAGATCGGCCGCGGCGTGCACGGGCAGCTGTCGTGGGCACGCTCGCCGGGTGTCAACCGAATCGCCGCCATCCGCTCGGGTGCGCGCACCCCGACCGAGTTGGTCGTCATCGAGCTCGATGTCGTTGCACAGAACGGCATCGCGGCGCCTATCGGCACTCGACGATCGACGGTCGAGGTTGCATCGAATGCGTCGTGGGATCGCGACCTACTTGTCGAGCCGGAAGCCGTCGTCGTCGCAGCAGACGACGGCGGCCACATCCACGCGCGACTGTTTCGTGCCGACCCCAGCGATCGTCAACCACGAATGATCTGCTGGTTGCACGGCGGGCCGACAGATCAGTGGCAGGTCACGTTCATGCCGCGCATCGCCTACTGGCGAGCGCAGGGCTGGCACGTGCTGGTGCCCGACCATCGCGGCTCCACCGGCCACGGACGCGCGTACCAGCAAGCGTTGAACGGTCGCTGGGGCGAGCTCGATGTTGCCGACACGGCCGATGTCGTTCGCCATGCGCATCGCGCCGGCTGGGCCACTGCGGCGCGCACCGTATTGATGGGCGCATCTGCCGGCGGGTTCACCGTGCTGGGGGTGCTGGCCAAGCATGCCGATCTTGCGGCTGCCGCCGTCGTGTCGTATCCGGTCAGCGATCTGGCCGATCTGGCCGAGCGCAGCCATCGGTTCGAACGACACTCCACCTGGTCGCGGGTGGGGCCCCCCCGCGCGTCCGACCCGATAGACCGGCGATTTAGCGACCGATACCCGGGGTGGTTAGCTCCCTCCAAACCCAC
>JANNFQ010000496.1:0-2411 GCA_031380045.1 Acidimicrobiaceae bacterium | reverse complement strand
GGCGCCGTCGACGGGATTCAGTTTTCCAACGATCGACGCACCCGTCGCCACCACACCGGGTTGCGACGGCGGGTACAGCAGCACCGATCTGAATGCGCTGATCCACAATGCACGCACCGGGGCGGGCGGCATCGTGGGCGCCGACTACGCACGGGTGCAGCGCTTGCCCGACGGGCGGGTGCTGTGGGTCTTCCAAGATGTCTTCGTGGGCGGCGACGGCACCAGCCTCCACCACGCACGGTTCATGCACAACGCCGGGCTGATCCAGGACGGTTCGTGTTTCCAGGTGCTGACCGGCGACCACGGCAGCTGGATCGGCAGTGACGTCGAGTCTCCGCTGCATCACTGGTTCTGGCCGCTCGACTCTGTGGTCACCGCCGACGGTCATCTGGCCCAGTTCATGGTCGAGATGAACAATCCGACGGGTCGAGGCGCAACGGGTGGTGCCGTGCCGGTGCGGGTGTGGATCGCCACCATCGACATGACCGACTTCAGCGTGGTCGGCCTGAACCTGGCGCCCGATTCCAGCGACCGCCCGCTGTACGGCTTCTCGATCACCAGCGACGCGCACTTCCACTACCTGTACGGCAACTGCTACCGGCAGTTCGCCGATGCGGGCTGGCCGTTCGCCCACGACACCACCTGCGGGCCCCGCACCTACGTTGCCCGCGTGCCGCTGGGCCATCCCGAGATGACCCCCGAGTACTGGAACGGCGTGACGTGGTCGTCGATGCGCCAGCACGCGGCGCCGGTCCTGACCCGGGGCCAGCTGGCCAACCCGATGCAGGTCCGTCGGGTGGGCGACATTTTCGTCAGCGTCACCAAGATCGACGACTGGTGGGACAACACCGTTGCCATCGACATCGCCCGCTCGCCGCAGGGCCCGTGGACCTCGGTCACCACCATGACGGTGCCCACGATGTGTGGCGAGAAGTGCAACACGTACTTCGCTGAACTGCTGCCGTGGACCGATGCCGACGGATCGCTGTTGATCGTGATCTCCAACAACGCTTGGGACATGGAGCACGACGCCTTCGCCGAGCCGCTGCTGTACCGGCCGGGCGTGCTGACCGTGCCGGTGCCCGCCGTGATCGATGTGCCATTTGCCCAGGCTGGGGCCTCGTGCTCGGCGACGGCGCCGTGCTGACGCGTGGAATCGCGGTGAAATCGCGAACGAATAACGTTCTCGCCACGAGACATGGCTCGTCACGACCCGAGGGAGGGGTGGGGTGCGATTCGCGGTCCTCGGTTCTCTCGAAGTGCACGACCAACAGGGGCGGTCGTTGGATCTCAGCAGCCGCCGGCAGCGTCGTCTGCTGGCCGCGTTGATCATCCACGCGGGGTCGGTCGTGTCCGACGAGCGCTTGACCGAGATGGTGTGGGACGAAGAGCGGTTGCCCGACGGTGGGGTTCGTTCGTTGCGTACCGTCATGTCTCGCCTGCGTTCGACGTTGGAGCTGTGCGAACCCGGCGCCACGCATGTGCACACCCGGCCGCCGGGGTACGTGTTCGACCTGAACGGTTCCACGCTGGATGTCACGGTGTTCGAACAGCAACTGCAACTCGGCAAGCGCTCGTTGGCCGAGGGTGACGCGACCACGGCGATCGGTGCGTTCGACACCGCGTTGAAGTTGTGGCGCGGCGGTGCGTACGCCGAGTTCGCCGACGAAGACTGGGCGCGTGCCGAGGCTGTGCGGTTGGAGGAACTGCGCGCCGTCGTGCACGAGTTGCGGGTGGACGCTCGGTTGATGGGTGGAGCCCATGCCGAATCGATCGGCGAGCTGGAGCGGCTGGTCGCCACGCACCCGTTCCGCGAGCGCCCTCGGTTGCAGCTGATCACTGCGCTGTATCGCTCGGGCCGCCAGGCCGATGCGTTGCACGCGTACCAGACGTACCGCGAATTGTTGGCCGACGAGATGGGCCTCGAACCCTCGGTGGCGTTGCAAGAACTGGAGATCCAGATCCTGCGTCACGATGTCGCGCTGGATGCGCCGCCGCACGAGGGCCCGCACGTGAAGGCGTACAAGTTGGTGGAGAAGTTGGGCGCGGGAGCATGGGGCGAGGTGTGGCGAGCTCGGCAGCCGTCGGTGGATCGCGATGTGGCGGTGAAGGTCATCAGCCGCGAGTTCTCCGACAACGAGGAGTTCATCCGTCGCTTCGAGGTGGAGGCGCGCATCGTCGCCGGCCTGGAACATCCACACGTCACCCCGCTGTACGACTACTGGCGCAACCCCAGTGGGGCGTATCTGGTGATGCGCCTGTTGCGCGGCGGATCCGCGGCCGATCACGTGACGGCGCATCGTGCCTACTCGCGCTTGGCGGACTACGGGACATCGCCGCCACCGGCATCTGACTATCAGCAACTGCCACCGCCACCAAGCTACGGCATCTCCCCGCCTCCACCCTCGTGG
>JANNFQ010000488.1:0-6038 GCA_031380045.1 Acidimicrobiaceae bacterium | reverse complement strand
CCCGAGATGCGCCCAGGCGTCGACGCAGCGCCGGTCGATGGCGAGCAGATCGTCGAGCACGAGGATGGCGTCGCGGTGCAAGCCGGCGTGGTGGAGTTCCATCGCCTCGATGATTGGGTCGCTGTCCCAGTCGTCCTCGTCCACCCCGGGCAGCACCTGTTCCATCTCGAAGCTCGGCCGCACCCCGGCGTCGATCACGTCGACGAGCAGCGCGGGCAGCGGTTCCTCGGGCTCACCCCAGTACTCGTCGCGCGGGTCCCAGTCGCCGCGAGGGAACAGGCCGAGTCGAGCTGCTGGGATGTCGATGCCGTTGCCAGCGAAGCCCGGGTATTGCCAGGTCGGGACCGATACCAGCTGCAGGGGCGGGAGCGGATCGACACCGGACCAACGCCGGTAGGCGTCGAGCAGACGACGCGTCTGGCGGTGCACCGGTGGGCTCGGTACGACATCAATGAGCGAGACCGTGTGGAGCTGTCTGTCGCGACGGCAGTGGGCGACGAGCCCTCGACGTTCCTCGCCCGCATAGTCGATCGACTCGACCTGGACATCGGCGCAGAGAGACGCCATTGACAGATCTGCGACGTGTAGGGTGACAAACACACGACGTTTCGATACACGTTGGCTCGACGAGGGAATCATGACGACACTTACTGCATTGCTCGATCATCTCTACGAGGGCGACGTGGTGGACACTGCCGACGTTGCGCGTGTCAGCGACACGAACCCGCGCAGCGTCACCCGATGGAAGGCGCAAGAGGCCGCCCCACGTCGGGAGGCAGAGGAACGGCTCCTCGAGCTTCGTGCTGTTGTCGACCTTGCGAGGAGAGTGATGCGCGACAACGCGGCGCGCCTCTGGTTGCGCTCTCCGAACCCAGACCTCGGATACGACAAGCCGCTCGATCTCATCGCTCAACGTCAGTACCAACGTGTCATCGACCTCTTGCTCGCCATCGCAGAGGGCGTCACTGGCTGACATGCCCACGTTCGACCTGGGCAAGATTGCCACACTGACCGGCAGTGGGCTGTCGGTGAAGGGCTACCGCAACCAGGCCACCGGCTTCGATCCGCGAAGCGGCGATGGCGCCCGTCGATTCGGCGGACGGTTCAACCGGCCTCACAGCTACCCGGTCATCTACCTCTGCACGACGCGACCGTGTGTGGCCGCGGAACTGACGCGGCAGGCTCGCCGACAGGGGTTGGCCGTCGAGGATCTGCTGCCACGCGAGCTGTGGCTGGTGACGGTGGTGCTGACGAAGGTGCTCGATCTCACCGACGCCGACACGTTGCAAGCCCTTGGCGTACAACCGGACGAACTCGTGCGTGACGACCTTCAGCTCACGCACGAGATTGGTGAGGCAGCTCATGAGCATCGATTTCAGGCGATCCGGTCCGCATCCGTCACCGGCGTCGACGACGTTGTTGCGAGCCTGCCCGAGAATCTCGCTGGCGCCGTGTTGGCAGCGGAGCTGGTTCAGGAGTGGACGACGGCTGCGGATCTGCGCTGACCGACTCGGCTGGGGCGATAGCAGATCGATTGATGACCGTGGCGAAATTGCCGCTTCCCTCGCGATGGTCTCCGCCTACCGTGATCGCTGATTCGTTGGATCTGATCGGGTTTGTCGTCCGGCGCCTGCGCGAGACGGCCGATGTTGGTCATTGTTGGCGGAGGAATCGGAGTACGGCAAGTACGCGGCGGTGATCGCGGTCAGCTGGCGGGAGGTCGAGTTTCATGAAGATGTTGCGAACGTAGCCCTCGACGGTCTTGGGGCTTACAAACAGCTCTTCGGCAAGGCCGGTGTTGGTCAGCCCCTGTGCCATGAGGCCGAGAACCTCGCGTTCGCGATCGCTGAGCATGGCGAGTGGGTCTTGCTCGCGGCGGCGACCGACGAGCCGGGTGACCAACTCGGGGTCGATCACCACCTCTCCGGCTGCGACGCGTCGCACATCGACAGCGAACGCACCAAGGTCTGAAACTCGGTCCTTGAGCAAGTACCCGACACCGCCGTCGAAGTCGTTCATGAGTCGTAACGCGTGGTGGACTTCGACGTATTGTGAGAGCAGCATCAGCCCGACGTGTGGCGCGACAGATCGGATCGCGCTGGCGGCTTCGATGCCTTCGTCAGCGAAGCCGGGAGGCATTCGCAGATCGGTGACGACGACGTCCGGTGCCTTGTGCCGCGCGAGCTCGACAAGGCTCGGGGCGTCCGAAGCCTGACCGACCACCTCGAACCCCACTTCGGCCAGGATCCGCGCCAGCCCTTCGCGGAACAGCACCGAGTCATCGGCCACGATCACCCGCATGGCAGCACCGTCAGGAGTCGAGTACCGCCACCGACCGGGCTATCGAGCTGCAACCATGCACCGAGCGCCGCGAGCCGGTCGGTCACACCCTGGATACCGCCCCCCAAACTGCGGGTTGCGCCGCCGCACCCGTCGTCGGACACCTGCACTCTCAGCCCCGCGTCAATCTTTGTCACGCACACGGTCACCAGACGCGCGTCTGCGTGGCGGGCGGCGTTGGTGAGCGCCTCGCTGATAAGGAAATAGGTTGTCGCCTCGATCTCTCTCGGCAACCGAGCGTCCAAATCGACCGACAACTTGACCGGTACCGGGGATCGGTCGGCGAGCGCCTCGAGCGCCGCTCCGAGCCCTTGCTCGGTGAGCACCATCGGGTACAACCCGCGTGCGAGGTCTCGCAGCTCCGCGGTCGCGTCCAGGAGATGGGTGCGCACGTCCCTCACCCGCGCGGCGAGCGCCGGGTCTGCCGTCGCACGCTCCGCCAGCACGCCGAGTTCGAGGCCGAGCGTCAACAGGCGCTGTTGAGCGCCGTCGTGCAGGTTCCTCTCGATCCGTCGCCTGGCGACGTCCTCGGCGGTGACGATGCGACGCGCCGCGGCCTGCAGTTCCTCGGCGTGGCGTTGTTGAACGATGACCAGCGCCGTCTGCGCAACAAGATCGGACAAAAGCCGATTCTCGGCGACCGTCAGCGACGCTCCTGTCGGTTTGCGTAGCGCGAGCGCACCGAGGACAGTCCCGTGGTGGGCCACCGGTCGCAGCTCCCACTGCGGCCGGTTGAGGTCGTGCAGCGTCCTTGCGGGGTCGTCGACTGCGGCGGGCCACGCTGCCGCAGGGACGAGCCGTTCCTCGTCGCCGACCCAGACGACCACCTCGCGAGCGCCAACGGCGTTGGCGACTGTCGTCGCGATGCCCGCCAATAGCTCCTCCGGCGCACCGTCGAGGCCGGCCGTGAGCTGCGCGAGTGCCTCGTAGGGCGTGGTCCGGTGACCATAGACGAGCCGGTCGGCGACGCGCTGGGCCCGTCGCCGTAACGGCTCGGCGAGCACTGCCACGACTGCGGTTGTGATCAGCCACAGGACGCCCCGTCCTGCGGGCACGAGAGCGCCGACGCCGAGCACCACCGCGACGTAGCCGGCGGTGATAACGAGCACCATTGCGCCGATCACGATCGTCTTGCTGATCACTGGGTCGATGTCGTAGAGGCGGTACTTGAGAATCGCGATCCCAGCCGCCACCGGGACGAGCGGCAGTGCGAGCAGTCCCGGCACGGGGCTACCCACGACGGCCAACCCACCGACCAGCAGTGTGATCGCCACGACCACCGCGTACACCAGCCAGCGCAGTTGGCGGACCTCGTCGCCTCTGGCTCGATGCACGCGGACGAGGATCGCAGCCGTCCACAAAACCTGGAAAAGCAGAAAGAACACGCGGGCGCCATCCCAGAACGTCTGGGCGCGACCAGCTCCTGGAACGTCCAACGGATGGGGCGCCACCAGCGCGGTGCGGTCGTAGTCAACCGGCCAGAGCGCCGACACGAGCGACAGCGCGACGGCCACGGCCAGCATCGCGCCCACGGCGACACGCCACCGTGGCGAGAGCAGCCGACCATCCGGGAAGGCGATCAGCGTCCATGCGACCAGAGCGATCGCGAGGGGGAGCGGCCACACCCCTATCCAACCGATCCACTCGGCGCCGGGCAGCGGCACGTCGTGCGCGCCGTATTGGCGGCCGAAGAACATCACCGCATGCAGGATCCCGACCGCAACCAAGAACACGCCCTCGGGGTGACGCGGTCGCATGCGCACGACGTAGAGCCCGACAGCGGTGAACGAGAGCCCCACGAGCCCGTTGTGGGCGTTGTCGAGGTGGAAGCCGAGGCTCCACCCGGAGACGACGAGTCCGGCGACCACCAATGCGGTGACGGCGACTGCTGCTTCCCTAGCGGCCGACGGCGCGTCGTCGCGCGCGTTCTTGCCGGCTGACACGATCGAATCCTCTCAGATGCGCAGTTACTGCGCATGAGGGTTCTCCCTGAGAATGCCCAGGGCGGGCACCGCTGCGCAGCACCACGGCGCAGCGCACTGTTGGGCGACGTCCTCACGAAGCGAAGGAGACCCGATGACTACAACAATCGAAGCACGCCCGGACGCCGTCCGCCGAAGAGGTCTGCCGCGCCTCGCTGGACCGGCATTCGTGCTCGGGGGCTTCGCCTTCTTCGTTGGTGGGGTGACGCATCCGAGCGATAGCGGCGATGGCAACAAGGTCCAGCAGCTGCACGACATGCTCGTCGACTCCAGTTGGTATCCGTCACATGCCGTGCTGCTTGCGGCGATGGGACTCTTCGCCACTGGCATCCTCGTGGTGCGACAGCGACGCGATCTGAACCCCGGTATGGAACACCTCCTCAAGTACGTCTTCGTGATCGCATGCATCGCGACGGTCGCCATGGCCGTCCACCTGTTCGCGGCGCTCGACGCCGAACCGTTGGCCGACGGAAAGCAGTCGTGGCTGTCCCGGGTACAGACGGTGAACGAGACGGTCGTCGATGCGGCCTGGGGCCTCGCGGTCGCCACGCTCGCTGTCGCGGGAGGCCTGACCCGCAGCGTCGGTAACCGGATCACTATTCTCTTCGGCCTTGTCGGCGGGCTGGCGTTCGCGCTCGCGTCGGCAACGATCCCGTATACGGACAAGTTCGACCCACTGTTCAAGGTCGGTTCGCTGCTGTCGATCTGGGCGATCCTGGTCGGCGTGACCGAGATTCGGCACACGAGCCCGCCAGGTGGCGGGAGGCTGACGTGAGACACGTCACGATTCTGCTCGCGCTCGCGCTGGTCGGCTGCGCCGCGTCACCGACAGCAGGCGCGCCGACGACAGCGGGTGGAGGATCTTCGTCTGCGCCTGCGACGTCCATCGTCGATGCTGTGCCGGCCGCGCTCGAGGGGCGCATCCTGTTGGGCAACAGGGACACGTTCTACCTGGCGAATGCTGACGGTTCAGCGGTGGAGCAGCTGGCCGAACCCGGCCAGTACTGCTGCCTCGCGCGGATCTCTCCTGACCACTCGCGCATCTTGACGATGCCCGGCACGGACCAGATCGGAGCGGTCACTGGAGGCACGCTCACACTTCAACAACCCCACTTCGACCTGTTGCCCGTCGGCGACTCAACCTTGAACCTCGTGCCACAGGCATGGTCGCCTGACGGAACACGGATCGCCTTCGAAGGTTGGGACGACGCCGACCCGAATCGGACAGGGATCTACATCTCCCGCATTGCGGATGGGGCCGACATGTTACGGGTCACGACGGTCACGAGCCGTGCGCACGACATCCCGCTCGACTACTCACCTGACGGTCAGCACCTCGTGTTCTATCGAGCCGTTCGCGCCGAACCCGACTTCCCGATCGACACCGACGGATCGCTCTGGGTCGTCAACGCCGACGGGACCGACGCTCATCAGCTCGACACCGGAACCGTGCGACCGTGGTGGTGGGCGCGCTGGTCACCAGACGGATCGACGATCGTCTTCGGCGCCGAGCGTCTGCAGCCGACAGGTGGGCTGTGGACCATCAAGCCCGACGGATCCTCGCTGACCGTCCTCGTGCGCGGATCGGCAACCCAGTTTCCCGTCAGCCCTGTCTGGTCGCCAGACGGCAACGCCGTCATGTTCGCCATGAACCCGATCAACGACGCCTTCCAACACCCAGACAACGAGATCGACGTCATCAACGCCGACGGCAGC